>JALZAW010000524.1 GCA_030948155.1 Candidatus Dormiibacterota bacterium
GCGTGGTCGTGGCGCTCAAACCTAAGTAGGTGATGGTGACAGTGTGGACGCCGGGCGAGGATGGGCTGCAAGTGGAGTGGACGCACGAACCGTCCGGGGTAACGGCGAAGGTGGCTTTGTCGGAGCCGGCGAAGTTGGTCATGCCGTAGGCGTTCTCGATGGCGTTTTTGGCGTTGACGGCGAGCAGAGTGAATGGCGAGCCGGCGCTGATTTGGGGGAAGCGGGGGACGATGCCAAGGTGGTCGAAGCCGCCGGCAGTGACGTTCATGTAGGCAGCGCCTTCGAGGCCGCCCGACGTTGCGGTGACAACGTGGACGCCAGTGTTGGAAGCGGTGCAGACATTGGCCCTGCAGGAGCCGTCCGGCGAGATGCTGAAGACGCCCGTGGCGTCGGGGAGGAGCTTGCCGTTGCTGTCTCGAACGGTGAGAGCGTAGGCCTGAGGGTAGCCGACACCGGTCGAAGAAGAGGTCGCGTCAGGACTGGGGGCGATGGAAACCGAGTTGATGGTGGGCCGATTCCCCACCGAAACAGAACAAGCAGTGGCAAGAGCGATGAGAGTTAGACACGAGAGGACTGGGGCCTTCATATGGTCCCGACGGTTGGCTGTCCAATGTCGGGCGTGATCCATCTCGGTGCGATGGGGTACTCCGACCCCCAGGTCGGCCCCACGATACGCAGCAGCCTGTTCCAGTTGCATCTCAGCTGCCAGGTCTCTGGCGTCGCAGGCACCCACTGGAGCGTTGAGGCCCCTCGCTGCCACACCAATTTCGCATTGAGCTTGTCCTTCCAGCGTTGAAACAGGCCCTCATGCCGCACGTAGGACCGCAGCGTCTCGATCTTGGCGTCGATGTCACCTGCGCCGGCCTCGATGCTGTCGAACAGTGAAAGCATCTGTCGGTCGAATTCGCTTGGCAAGGCCGGGTTGAAGAACCTGGATGGTTTTGTGTAATGAGCTCGAGCTTCACGGGCCACATGGGCCTGCTCTTCCGCGCTCACCGTCAGCCGAGTTTCGACCGAGGCCGAATCGCTGACCCTTCGGCGGCGCAGGGCGCGAACGAGGAGATAGACCCCGATCAAAAAGAACACAGCGCCGCCAAAGAAGATCATGGGTTCGATGGTGCCGGCGGCGTGGGGGTGACAGCCGGATGAATCACATACCGTGCTGTCGCGAAAGTAGCTGAGGTACAGGCCCGCGAGCCCGAACCCGAGGCACGAGACGATCATCACGTAGAGGCCGGATTCGCCGCGCCGGATCAACGGACACTGCTCGAGAACGTATCTCCATCCAAGGCTGGGATGACGAGCTCCCTTATGTCCATACGCAATGGTCTACGGGAGACGCCCTGCAAAGTCGCCATGCGGGCACACGGCTCCCGTCCAATCCGTCTTGACGGCTGAGCCTACGGGAGGCGGCGCTCCGTCCGAGCCGAAACCAGGACCGCCAGCATCGCTGCGACGAAGGCAGGCCCGATCACCCACCTGTAGGGCACCCCTAGCAGGGCGAGCGTGACGGCGCCGCCGCCCAGGGCCAGCACCACTACCGCGGCCACCAGCGGCGGCCGACTCCGCCGCGCCTGCCACCGGCGCAACAGGAACGCCGCCGCGAAAAGGCAGGCAACGGCGAGTGCAACCAAAGAGACAAGCTCGTTGCCACTCATGCCGATGTGCGGAGCAAAGGGGGCGGCATCGGCCGCCCCCGGTCACGTGCTTCGCGACTCAGGCCGGCACCGGGTTGGGCTCGGCGCCAAGCCCGGTCTGGGCCCTGACATCGATCTCGTGGAACTTCTGCTCGGCCAGCCGGTCGGCCTTGACCAGGTCGCCGAGGTACGTGCCGACGATCGCGAACAGA
This sequence comes from Candidatus Dormiibacterota bacterium, assembly GCA_030948155.1. Classification (GTDB taxonomy): domain Bacteria; phylum Chloroflexota; class Dormibacteria; order Dormibacterales; family Dormibacteraceae; genus Dormiibacter. Next base: position 1,850 of record JALZAW010000524.1, read on the forward strand.
AAACCAATCGGAATGCTGACGATGCCCACGTTCTGGAGCGGGAAGGCCGGGTTCTTGACGGCCGGCAGGGTCCAGCCGGGACCGATTGCCACCAGCCAGATCGTGACCACGGTGCCGCCCACCAGGCAGGCCACCGCACCCCACGTGTTGAACCGCTTCCAGAACAGGGTGAAGAGGATCGCCGGCAGGTTGGCTGCCGAAGCAATCACGAAGGCGACGCCGGCGACCAGGGCCGCCGCGTTGGCGGTGGCGCCGATCCTGGCTGCCAACCAGATCGAGAGAAAGCCGACCAGCGCGGCCGTGATCCGAGCCACGGTCACCTGCTCCTGCTCGCTGACCTTGCCGTGGAGCAGTTGAGTGCGGATCACGCCGACGTAGAAGTCGTGGCTGAATGCGCCGGCGGCTGCCAGCGTCAGCCCGGCGACGACCGCCAGGATCGTGGCGAAGGCGACCGCAGCGATGAAGGCGAGCAGGAACTCGGCCCCCGTGCTACCGAAGAACTCGCCGCCGAGAAATTCGGCCAGGCGCGGCGCGGCGAGGTTGCTGTTGGTCGGGCCGACGCACGCCTGGTTGACGATCTTGGCGCAGATATGGGCCTTGCCGACCAGGGTCGCGGCTCCGAAGCCGAGGAAGGTGGTCATGA
>JALZAW010000525.1 GCA_030948155.1 Candidatus Dormiibacterota bacterium
TCGTGTACCGTCCGCCCGGTGAGCCCGACGACAGCACAGAGCTCGCCGAAGTCGAGCACTGGCAACTCGTCCATCGGGAACTGGTGATCGCGTGCGATGAGATGTTTGGACAGCTGCCGTCTCACGGCACTAACATTCGGTTTCGGGCTCGCCGCGGTGAGCTCGCATCCCGATTGGCGCACTGGACCGAGCGCCGGCGACAGTTAGGATTCCTGTGAGAGCCGTCGATTCTGTGAGAGCCGTCGATACGGGAAACGGCTCCGACCGCTTGCTGGACGAAGAGAATCCCGCGACCCGAAGCCACGTGGTCGCAACTCGTTGGGTTCGGATCTACGCCGACCTGCTTCTGGCCAAGGACTCTTTGATGACCGACCTGGATGCGAGCATCGCCCGCTCAGCGCCCGAGGCGGGTTTCGAGTTGAAGCAAATCGATGGAAGTTTCTTCGTTGCTGAGCGGGCGCGGTATCAGCGACGGCTGGCGTTCTGGGAGCAGCGACAGGTCGAGCTGGCTAGCTTGAGGGCTAGCTAAGCTAGCGCAGCTCGATCGTCTCGCCATGATGGCCTAGCTCCGCGCGGTTGGGCGAGTCGCCGATAGCACTAGGCCGTACAGCAGGTGGTCGGCGGCCAGCGCCAGGCGGTCGACCAGGCGAACACGCTTGGCCTGGCGGAGGCCTAGGGCGGGCGCGACCCCGAGTTCGAAGCCCAACCACATCGCCAGTCCGTATACCGGTCCTGTCCAAGGACGGCGCCGCATCTCGCGGGGGAGCGCGCCAAATGCCGCGCCGGCGCTAGCGCCGAACGCCCAGTGGACGGCCTCGATAAGCCCCCGGCGCTGCTTGCGCGGCGCCCGCCGCAGCAAGGCACGCACGCCACGCGCCCGCTGGCGGCTGAGGGCCTGGGGTGGAGTCTGTTCCACCAGGCCGAGCTCGGTCGTGATCACCCGCATTCCGGTCATGGCCATCGCGCCGACGGCGCCGCACACTGCGCCGCTCAGCACGTCACCCACACGCGCGCCAACTTTCATTGCCTGCACAGCTGGTGCCCGGTCATCTGCACCTCCACATGGCCAGATTACTCCGTCTCCAGCTCGTCCCGAGATGCCGGTCCGTTGAACCGCCCGTATTGAGCTGCCTGCTCGGCGGTGAGGAATTCAACCAGCATTACACCGCTTCCTCCGCTCTGGTTCCGACTATTCGAATCATGTTCTGGAATGGCGGTTCAACCGGGCAAAGGTCTCCTCGGCTAGGCCGTACAAGAGCTCGTCGTCAGTCTCCAAGCGGTGAATAAGCTGGTCGAGATTGCGTTGCCAATTGCTCCTAGGCTGGGCCAAGTCACGCTCAGCCTGGAGCTGGCGAATGCAGCCGACGAGCTGCTTGTGTGCTGTCTGCAGCCTGCTCAAGGTCCCGTTCGCTTGGTCAGGCGACTCGAACACGTGTGCGATACGAAACCATGGTACGCACCACGGCGTCCTGAGGTCACAATGCCCAAGCGCCTCGCGGCAACCGTACGATCAGCGTTTGACACACTTCTCGCTAGGAGGATGCATGCGGTGACTAGAGATCGAGAGGATACCGAGGAGTCCCGAGGGCCGGTGGGCGGTCCTAGAGAGGCGGGACACCCCGTCGCTCCTGACGACGAATACGGGAGTAAGCGGGGGGCCGCCGAGTCGCAGGAAAGGCATGAGGCCGCCGAACCACAAGAGATATCCATCGACGAGCAGGCGAGTCCACCTGACTCCGCGCATATGGAGGGCGTGGGAAAGGGCGAGGAGGTCGCCTTGGGCGGAAAGGAGCCCGGGCGCGAAGCTACTGGCACGTCGGGCGCCGATCGTCCCTCCGGCAAGAGAACTGCTCGGGACTCTACGGGGATGGGTGGAGTGGAACCCACAGACCCGGAGATGCCGGATATGCCCCCCGCCTAAGCATTCGTCAATCAACTGAGGCCCACCTGTGTCACCACGACCTGCACTGTCGCCACATCGGGGCCAGAAGACCTCGCGGCCTTCGCGCGAGCCAAGCTGGGAACTGCGGAGAGGGCAGCTTTCACGGCCGCAGCCGGTACCGGAATCTGATGACGGGCGTCGCAGCCGGTCACCTCTTGGCCTCGAGCCGCCGGCGGTTCGGGGCGGTTTACGAGCGCTGCCGACTGAGCGCGAAGAGCCCGATCGTCGCCGCCAGCAGGCTGAGGCCCACGCGGCGCAGCCAGCTCAGCACCGGTCGCGGTTCGTCCCGCTGCGCGTGGTCGGACTCAGGCCGCCCGTTCGCCTGGCCAGACGCAACCAAACGCTCACGTCTGGCGGAGGACTCGCGGGGCGGCTGGCCGGGGCCGGTGGCCGCCGGAGACATGGCCGTAGGTCGGTCCGGCTGGGGGATAGGAACCGGGTAGAGCACTGAGTTCAGCTCAATCCCGATCATGGTGATCAGGCCCAGGAAGTACATGAAGGCCATCAGGACGAAGAGCAGCGCAAAGGTCTTCCCGTACTGGTTCATG
>JALZAW010000079.1 GCA_030948155.1 Candidatus Dormiibacterota bacterium
ATATGGCGCTGCACGGCATCGGCGCCCCGCCCCGTATATGCGGCGGCAAACACTCGCGGCGAATGGAGGTTTAAGGCCTGACCGTCGCAGCTGAGCGTTACCCTCACGCAGCCAGGCTAGGGTGTCCGGTCCCCGAGATCCTGAGATGCCGAGGAAGTCATACGTCCTCCACCTAGGAACGTTTCGACTACTCGGGGACCGGACAGGCTAGGGAACCGGACTTAGACAAGCTGATCCTGAACCCCTGGCAAATGTCTCAGACCGCCGGGACAACGCGGCTGTTCCCGATCGCCGATCTGCCGAGGGGCTGACGAGGAACATCCGGCTTGCCTCTGGTGGACCCATGAGATCGCGACACAGTCGATGGTGCGGCTGGGCGGTGTCCGTTGAATACAGCCCGCTGCGAGGAGTGCTAATCGCCGCCCAGGCTCGTCTCCACCACGAGATCTCTGATCAGGCGCTTGTGGCGCAGCGGCTCCACCCTCACCTCCCCCACGGCTGGGACCGTGCAGACGTAGGCCGCCTTTCCATTAGCGATTGCGCTGCACTCCTTACAGGCGTTGGCCACCCTGCACGAGAAGCGGCAGGCCAGAGTCGGGTCCCGATGCTCGCGCACCCAGTTCAGTGCGTCGAGCACTGTCATGCCCTCATACTCAGGCACCTCCCAGGAATCGTCGTGCGGCGCTTCCTCGCGCAGGGGATCAAACCGTTGGACGGTCAGCCTCACGCGGGCATCTCCCCAGTCTCCCGCACCACCGGGCGCCAACCGTGAGTCAACGAACCATCGCGAAACGCAACTACACTATTCAGCTCGAACTCCGGCAGCGTCCTTGCCATGTCCTCTCGCTGGTGGGCGCCGCGGCTCTCCCTTCGCTCGGTGGCGGCCAGGACGATGGAACGTGCCGCCAGCAGCAGGTTCCGCATCTCCAGGGCCTCGTACCACTCCATGTTGTAGCGGCGGGCGGCGCCCACCCGCGCGGCGGGCAATCGCTCATGTTCCAGGCAGTCGAGCGCCGTCGATGCCGAGGCCAGACCCGCTGCGGTGCGGAAAGGACCTGCCTTCTCCCACATCACCGCCTGCAATTCCCGGCGCAGGAGCGGCATCCCAAGCCTGCTCGAGGTATTGCGCCCGAGCTCGGCCTCGGCTCGGGCCACAGCATTGTCGCTGCCCTCACGGGCAGCTGGATCGGGATCGGGTGAACCGGCGTCGGCAGCGAACGCTGCGGCGGAGCGGCCGGCGCGATGACCGAAGACGAAGGCTTCGGTGATGGCATTGCCGGACAGCCGGTTGGCGCCATGGGCGCCACCGACGGCTTCCCCTGCCGCGTAGAGCCCCGGCACCGATGTCGCCATCGAATCGTCGACCAGAACGCCGCCGAGCGTGTAGTGCGCCATGGGTGCCACCTCCACCGCCCGCTCGCGAAGGTCGACCCCCTGCTCGAGAAGCTTCGCCACCGCATGCGGAAACTGTGAGTTGACCTTATCGAAGGGCACCTCCCGGAAGTCCAACCAGACACCTCCATTCGGTGTCCCGCGCCCCGCCGCGACCTCCTTCAGGATCGCGTATGTCAGCACGTCTCGTGGCGCCGAATAGTGGCCTTCGTCGGCCATCTCTGAGTAGCGATGCACGAACTCCTCGCCCGATCCGTTCAGCAACCGACCCCCGAGCTGGTAACGAAAGGGATCCCACATGATCGGGTCCAGCCCGACCAGCCGTGGGGCGAGATTGCCGATGGGAAAGTACTGGACCATCTCAGCATCGACCAGCGAGGCGCCTGCTCGCAGCGCCAACGCGTGTGCATCACCCGTCATGTTCACCGAGGCCGAGTTGCGCGCGAACAGCTCGGTCAGCCCGCCGCAGGCTAAGACGACCGTGCCGGCCCAGACGACCAGAAGTTGTCCCGCGTGCACATCGAGCGCCACCACCCCCGCGCAGCGTCCGTCTCCGGCCAGCACCAAGTCGATGACGAAAACGCCCGACCGAGTCCTCACCTGGCGTCGGCGAAGCTCTTTCTGGAGACCGTTCGAGACCCCGATGCCCGTCCCGAGCGACCCGATGTAGCAGCAGCGGCGTCGCGAATGGCCCGGCGCGTCAACCTGGCGGAGCCGATCGCCGTCGGCTGCCCAGCGAACCCCCATCTGGCGCGTGTCCAGGATTCGATCGGGGCCCTCGGAGCAGAGCAGGCGGGCCAGCGACCAGTCGCTCAGTCCCTTCCCGCTCCTCATCGTGTCCTGGAGATGCAGCCGCCAGTCGTCTGGCTCCGCATGGCCGATCGCCGCCGCGACAGTCATCTGGGCCATCACCGTCGCGCCGCCCCGGCCGACCAGGCTCTTGTCGAGCAGGAGCACGTCGGCATCATGCCGGGAGGCTTCGATTGCGGCGTACATTCCCGCCGCGCCGCCGCCGACCACGACGATCGCGGCGCGGAACTCGGCCACGCTCACTGGCGGTTGGGCCCGGTCTCCGCCCCCGCCGAGCGAAGCGCCACCTGGATGGCGCGGGCCACCTGGCCGGCGCCCGGGGCATCAACCCGGCTGCACCCCTGGTGAGGCGACCTCCACGCCCAACTCACAGCAGCGCTGAACCGTGGTCAGAGTCAGGCGGGCCGTGCCGGCCGGGATCGCCCAGCCCAGGTTGGCCCAGTCGATGTAGGGTACGATCCCAGCGTCGTCCCCGACGCCCCTCGCCAAGATCAGAGTTGAGGTTGATCATGATGCCAGCTTGGCAGTTGCCCACCGCGGCCGCTGGGTTCAAGCCTGTGCTGCCTGCGGGCGCCCGCCGCTCAACATAATGGGCCTGCTGGCCGCGGCCCACCGGCGCCGAGGCGGATTTTCCGGTAGGGACAGAGCGAAATTGCTGCCGGTCCTGGCAGCGGTCGGGCTGAGTTTGGCCTGCGGTGGTGGTGGCGGGAACAGCGGCAGCAGTCAGGCAACCGGCGCCAACCTGGGTGACATCAAAATCGGTGTGCTCGAGCCGCTGACGGGTCCGAGCGCCAGCCAGGGTCAGGACGTCCTGCACGGAATCGAGCTGGCGAGGGACGTGCTCAACGGCAAGTATCCCGAGGTGGGCATCCCGAAGCTGACGGTTGGCAAGATCAGCCTGGTTTCCAGCGACACCCAGAGCAACCCTCAGATCGCGGCGAGTGAGGTCGACCGCCTTGGGCGCACCGAGAAGGTCGCGGCGATCGTGGGCACCTACCAATCCGCGACCACGCTCACGGCCAGCGAGCGCTCCGAGCGCCTCGGCATCCCGACAGTCTGCGGCTCCTCCTCCTCCACCGCCCTGACCGAACGCGGCCTCAAGTGGTTCTTCCGGGTCGGCCCGAGCGACAAGACGTTCGCCGAGACCTATTTCGACTGGCTCAAATCAATCCGAGCCCAGCACCCCGTGAAGAAGGCTGTGATTCTCCACACCAACGATCAGTTCGGCAACGACGGCGCCAAGATCATCACCGAGGTGGCCGGTAAGAACGGCACGACCATCGCTGACGACATCTCGTTCCAGGGCAACTCCACGGATCTCACTTCGCAGGTCCAGAAGATCCGCAGCGACAACCCCGACGCCGTCTTCACCCTCGCCTTCACCAACGACGCCATCCTCTTCGTCAAGACCGCCGCGCAGCTCGGCTACACGCCGCCGGCCATCCTCGCCTTCGGCGCCGGTTGGATCGACCCGACGTTTATCAAGGTACTCGGGCCGCTGGCCAACTACTCGATCACGCGCGCCTCCTGGGCCGCCCAGTACGGCGACAAGAACCCAGCCGCCAAGGCGGTAGCGGCTCTCTTTCAGAAGAACTACAACCAGCCCATGACAGAAAACTCGGCCAGGGAATTCACGGCCATGATCACGGCCGGCGAGGCGATCCAGCAGGCCGGCTCAACCGATCCCGACAAGGTGCGCACCGCGTTGAGGAACTACAAGCAGACCAAGACGATCATGCCGTGGAAGGGCATCAAGTTCGATGCGAACGGCCAGAACGAGCAGTCGGCCGGCGTGATCGAGCAGATGGTCAACGGCCGCTACGAGCTGGTCTGGCCCGCCGATGCGGCGACCACCAAGCTCGCCTGGCCGGCGCCCCCCCTTTCCAACCGATGACCGCTTGACCGAACTCTCGCAGGCCTCCGTCAGCGGCCTGCTGTTGGGCGCCATCTATGCCCTGGTGGCGGTGGGCTTGACACTGATCTTCGGCGTCATGGACATCGTCAACTTCGCCCACGGCGACTTTCTGATGGCGGCCATGTACATCACCTTCTTTGTCTGGCTCTACGGGAGGCTGGACCCGCTGGTAGCGATACCGCTGGCGGCTCTGGCCATGGCCGGCTTAGGCGTTCTTGTCTACACGGTTCTGATCAGGCGCGTCTTGAAAGGGCCAGTGCTCTCACAGATAATCGTGACCTTCGGCCTTCTGGTCTTCATGCGTGGTATGGCCCAGGTCGCCTTCACCGCCAATACGCGCGGTATTCCAAATCCGCTCGTCGGCCCGGTGCGCCTCGTCATCGGCGGCGTGGTGGCGGGTGGAGCGCAGCTGACAGCTGCGCTGGGCGCGATTGTCTGCACCGGGCTGGTCTATTTGCTTCTCTCACGAACCGAGCTCGGCTCCGCCATCAATGCCGTGGCCCAGGACGCCGAGGCGGCCCGGCTGATGGGGATCGATCCCAATCGCATCCACCTGCTCACGTGGGCTGTCGCCGGCGCCAGCGTGGGGGTGGCGGGAGCCCTGTTGATGAACTTCTTCCCGGTGACTCCCGAGATCGGCGCGGGATTCGGCCTCATCGCCTTCGTAGTGGTCTCCATGGGTGGCTTCGGCTCCTTGCAGGGAGCTCTGATCGCAGGCCTGGCGATGGGGGTGATCCAAGACCTGGTCGGGCTCTTTCAACCCGCCTACGGTTTCGCCGCCATCTTCGCGCTCTACCTGGTGATCGTCATGGTTCGCCCCCAGGGCCTGTTTGGCGCGCGCTGACCTCCGCCGTTTCGCCCCCGTGGCGGCAGTGGGACTGCTACTCCTCGTCTACCCCTTTGTGGTGAAGGACGCCTTCTGGCAGAACGTGGCGGTGCTCGCCCTTGTCAGCGCCTCAGCGGCGGCCGCCTGGAATCTGCTCGGCGGCATAGCGGGTCAGGTCTCGTTCGGGCACTCGATCTTCTACGGGACAGGTGCCTACACCACCGGCTATCTGCTCGTGCGCTACGGCCTCTCGCCCTGGGTGGGGATGGCGGCCGGCTGTCTGGTCGCAGTTGCGCTGGGAATCGTGATCGGCTTCCCTGTCTTCCGTCTGCGGAGCCATTACTTCTCCATCGCCACGATCGCGATGCAGCAGGTCATCTTCATCATCGTGGTGAACAACAAGGCGCTGGGCGCCGCCACCGGCATCGAGCTACCGATTCGGGAGGCTTCGCTGGCGAACCTCCAGTTCTCCACCCGTGACCTGCTGCCCTACCACCTGATCGCGCTCGCGCTCCTGGGCGTCTCCAGCCTGGCGATCTGGCTGTTCATGCAGGGCAAGGCGGGGGCCTATGTCAAAGCGATCCGCGACGATGAGGACGTGGCGCGAGCGATGGGCGTTCCCGTCCGCCGTTACAAGCTCTACGCGCTGGCGCTGTCGGCTGCGATCACTTCGTTGGCGGGAAGCTACTACGGCATGTACTCGCTGTTCATCGATCCCAACGTCGTGCTTTCGCTGAACCTGTCGATCGCCATCGTCCTGGTTGGCGTGCTGGGCGGCGCCGGCAGCCTCTGGGGTCCACTCGTCGGGGCCTGGGTGCTCCAGGTGATCCAGGAGGAGACGCGCGTGCGCCTCTCGGGGGCGGGAAACGCGCTCGACCTGGTGATCTACGGGCTGCTGGTGATGCTGATCGCCGTCGTGGAGCCCGCGGGCCTGATCGGCCTGGGCAAGCGCCTCGGGCGGCGTCTACCGGCGCGCCGCCGACCAGGGCGGCAACGATGAGCCTTCTCGAGCTGGGCGGACTCACTCGCCGATTTGGCGGCCTGGTCGCGGTCAACGACGTCAACTTTGTGCTCGAGGAGGGCGACGTGGTGGGCCTGATCGGGCCCAACGGGGCTGGCAAGACAACCCTCTTCGCGCTGATCGCGGGCTCCCTGCCGCCTTCCAGCGGGAGCATCGTCTTCCGGGGCGTCAAGGTCGGCGGCTGGTCAGCGGACAGGGCGGCGCGAGCCGGAATCGGCAGGACCTTCCAGATCATGCGGCTTTTCAAGTCGATGACGGTGCTGGAGAACGTGATGGTCGGCTCCTACCTGCGTGAGACTCGGCCGGCGCGGGCGCGCGGGCTGGCGGAGCAGGTGCTGGAGACGGTGGGTCTGACAGAGTTGGCGGGGCAGGCGGCGGCCACCCTCACGGTGGCTTCCAAAAAGCGCCTCGAGCTCGCCCGGGCGCTGGCGACTCAGCCGCGGCTGCTGTTGCTCGACGAGGTGATGTCGGGACTCACCCCGGTCGAGACGTCGGAGGCTGTCGAGCTGGTGCGCAAGCTGAACCAGAGTGGGCTGGCGATCCTGCTGGTGGAGCATGTGATGGAGGTCGTGATGCCGCTCTCCCGGCGCGTCGTCGTCCTCGACCACGGCGTGAAGATCGCCGAGGGGACGCCTGCCGAGGTCTCGCGCGATAGCGCGGTGATCGAGGCCTACCTGGGAGATCAGCATGCCGCTGCTGGAGGTTAGAGATCTCTCCGTCGCCTACGACGGGGCGCCGGCTCTGAGGGGGGTCTCATTGGAGGTCCAGGAGGGCGAGATCGTCTCGCTGGTCGGGGCGAATGGCGCTGGCAAGACCACCCTTCTGGCCGCCATCGCGGGCCTGAAGCCGGCCTCGGCAGGAAGCGTGCTCTTCGAAGGACGGAATGTCATTGGGCTGCCGGCGCACCGGCTGGTCCAACTCGGCATTGGGCTGGTGCCGGAAGGCAGGCGCCTGTTTCCGCGCCAGGCGGTCTGGCGGAACCTCATGCTGGGCGCCTACCGGCAGCGCGACCGCGCCTGGCGCCAGTTGCAGATCGACAACGTCTTTCAGATGTTCCCGGTGCTGAGGGAGCGTCGGGATCAGGCTGCGGGGACCCTCTCAGGGGGCGAGCAGCAAATGCTCGCCATCGGCCGGGCGCTGATGTCGAAGCCGCGCCTGCTGCTGCTCGACGAGCCGTCGCTGGGAATCGCCCCGCTGCTGGTGGACAGGATCTTCAACACGCTGCGAGAGATCAATCAGGGCGGGCTGACGCTTCTCCTCGTCGAGCAGCGTCTCAAGCAGGCGCTTGCGTTGGCGGCCCGTGCCTATGTGCTTCAGACCGGCCGCATCGTCCTCTCCGGCCCGAGCGCTGAGATGGCCGAATCCGAAGCGGTCAGACGCGCGTATCTGGGTCTCTGAGCGCGCCCCCCATTCGGTAGGTTCTCCGCCTCAGGTCTGGAAGACGGCGAGGGACAGGTAGGCCGAGACGCCCCAGTTCGGCTGATCGACGATCTGGCTGATCTTGAGGTCGGCCGCGAGGCTGCAGAGGACGTAGGCATCCTCGCGGCTCAGGCCGTGTTCCCGCCCCAGCCAGTCAATGAGGTCGCGAACTGCATTCCGGGCGTTCTCCATCAGGTCCGGGCCGAGGGCCGTGGTCGCGAAGTAACCTTTGCTGTCGGACCTGGCCTGGAGCGATCCTGGCGGCGTCTGGAACTGGTAGCGCCAGGGTTTGATCGTCCGGTTCTTGACGATGGTGAAGCGAAGGCTGAACGCCATCGGACACTCAATCCCTGTGACGCAGACCTCGCCGTCGCCCTGCGTGCCATGGCAGTCGCCGGCCGAGAACATGCCTCCCGGCAGGAATAGCGGCAGGTAGAGCTTGGCACCGACGTTCAGGTGCCGGGTGTCGATGTTGCCGGCTCCTTTGGTCGGGGGCAGGACATCGATCTGTCCAGGCTCGTCGGTCGCGACCCCCATGGTGCCGCAGAACGGTTGGAGAGGGATTCGAATCGTGTCACCGAGCGCCGTGCTCTCGCCGTCTCTGAGGTCGAAGTGCCGGATGTACGGCTCCGGAAAGTCTTCCGCCAGGAGGCCAAGACCTGGGATCAGGCCTGTCCAGCCCCACTCCAACGGGCGCAACTCGAGCATCTCCACCTCAAGGACGTCGCCCGGCTTCGCCCCCTTGACGAAAACCGGGCCCGCGAGCGGGTAGAGACGGCTGAAGTCGAGGCTGGTAAGGGCTGAGGCTGGCGATCCGGGCGTGATCTGCCCATCACTGACCTCCTCGGTCTCAAAGTGGACGATGTCCCCGGCCTCGATTTCAATCGCCGGCGGCAGGCTGTTGTCCCACTTGTAGTGAACCTTCCCGCGCTCGATCGAGTGTTCTGTGCCAGCCATGTCATCACCCCGCCAGAAACGTAAAGAAGGAGCCCGATACTCACACTAACCCAACGCGGGCGGCTACTTGCAGAGTGGACACCACCAGAGACTCGTTTTAGCCTCGCCGCGACGGCTCGCGCGGCGGGCCCTTGGTGTCAGGCCGTCTGGCCACCCTGGTTTAACCCGTGGACGGCCTCACAGTCGTTCCACTGCGGGTCCTCAACGAGGAAGCTACTAGCTGATCTGAGTTTGGTCAGCGCGGCCGACATCAGGGAGGCCCGGGTCAGCCCGTCCAGCGCGGCAGTAAGGCGTCCTTGCCACTGCGACTGGGCAGTCGGCGGTCAGCCCGCTGGGCAAGCGCTTTCACCGTCGATAGTCAGGGCAGTTGATCATGAGGTGCCATGAGTGGTGGTCCAGCACCCTCCTTGTCTAACGCTGCTGGGCCCGAGCGCCGCCACCTTGGCCACGCCGGGCCCCCTCAGCTTCTCTCTCCTCTGTGGCATCGTCGTGCTGCCCTCGCTTTCGATGGCTCCTCCATTTCCCCAAGATCGGAAGAAAGCGATGTGGTGCTTTGGGAAGCGTCCTCGCCCTGCGCTCGCCTTCCGCTTCAGCCATGAGCTTAGAGATCCGCTCTTGGACCAGGTGCTCGATGAAGTAGCTAGTTTCGGGCACGGCGCCAGCATCGCGCGACATCCGCATCCGCGTAAGCACCGAATAGGCCTTCACCGAGTAGCCAAAACCGCGGCGCCAGTCGGATCTCCAGGCCAAGTTCGGAAAGGCGGCAACGCGCCTGGCGGCCGACGCCGATGTCAGGCTGCCGTTGACGCTGGGGCGGGGAACTGTGAGTCCGCATGGGCTGCTCAAATGCACCGGACGGTGAACAGTAAGGAGGGTGATCGAATTCACGCCCGTCAGAGCGCGCCTTCGCCT
>JALZAW010000526.1 GCA_030948155.1 Candidatus Dormiibacterota bacterium
TGACATTGGTCGGCGCCAACCCGACGGCTGCACGCTTTTCGGGCCTCGACAACAATCGGGTCCTGCTCGTCACCTATGTGACGAGCGGCTTTCTGGCTGCGGTCGCCGGTATCGTGATAGCGTCGCGGTCGGCCAGCGCAAATCCCGACTATGGGGCCACCTACATCTTGCTCGCCATCGTCATCGTGGTATTGGGCGGAGTGAATCCCTACGGTGGCTACGCGACAGTTGGCGGCGTGGTGCTGGCCGCCATCTGCCTCCAGATCGTCGGAAGTGGTTTCAACTTCATGCGCTTCAGCCTTTTCGCCTACGAAATCGCACAGGGTCTCATAGTCATTGGCGTCCTGGTAATCGATGCGCTCAGCGATCGGGGCATTCTGAGATTCCCTCAGCGGCGCAAGGGGCGGCGTTCAGGAAATGTCGCCGGGAGTACGGCAGAAGAGGAAGAGGACCCGGTGGCCGCGGAGTAGGAGGAGAGAGTCAAGGTGCAGAAGATCATCAACAGCCCGGACGCGTTCGTGGACGAGATGCTGGAGGGAATCCTAGCTGCGCATCCGGGTCACCTCAAGTCCGCTCGGGACCCCAACGCCATCGTTCGCCTGGAGTCTCCGATCCAGGGCAAGGTTGGGATTGCTACCGGAGGAGGATCCGGGCACCTCCCCGTGTTCCTTGGCTACATCGGCCACGGCCTGGCCGACGGCGCCGCGGTCGGCAACGTGTTTGCATCACCCAGTACGGAGCAAATACTGGCGGTCACCAAAGCTATCGACGGAGGAGCCGGCATCCTTTACCTGTACGGCAATTACGGTGGCGACATCATGAACTTCGACCTGGCAGCCGAGCTTGCCCAAGCCGACGGCATGAAGGTGGCCACGGTACTTGGGACCGACGATGTCGCGTCGGCTCCCAAGGGTCGAGAGGCACGGCGCCGGGGCATCGCCGGGCTGTTCTTTCTCTACAAGGTTGCCGGCGCTCGGGCCGAGGAGAAGGCCTCCCTGACCGAAGTGACGGAGATCACAGAACGGGCCGGCGGAGCCTTGCGGACAATGGCTGTAGCCCTGTCTCCGTGCACTCTGCCGGCGGCGGGCAAGCCGACCTTCGAGCTGCCCGACGGCGAAATGGAGATCGGGATGGGGATCCATGGGGAGCCGGGAATCCGGCGTGGCAAGCTTGAGAGCGCCGATTCGATCGCCGAGCAGCTGATGGACGCGATACTTGCGGATCTGCCGCACGCTCGGGGCGACAAGGTTGGGGTGCTTATCAACGGGCTTGGCGCCACCCCGAAGGAGGAGCTGTACTTGCTCTACCGTCGGGCCCACTCCGTGCTGGAAGCCGAGGGCATCAAGGTGCATCGCGTCTGGGTGGGCGAATACGCGACCTCGCTGGAGATGGCCGGCGCGTCGATCTCCCTGATACGTCTGGATGACGAGCTGCAGCGGCTCGTTGATGCACCGGCGGAATCGCCCTTCTTCGTGCAGCGCTGAGCATGGGGGAGCTGGTTAGGGTCTTGTGGGAAGTCAGTGAGGCGGTCGTTGAGGCGACCGAGGAGCTGAACCGGCTCGACGGCTCGGCGGGTGACGGCGACCTCGGCCTGACGATGGCGGCGGCGGCACGCGCTCTCCAGACTGTCCTAGCCGAGAGGGAGAACGAGGAGGCTGCGGCGCTGCTCCGCCAGTGTGGTTCCGAGATCGCGCGGAAAGCGCCTTCTACGAGCGGGACACTGGTCGCAACAGGCTTCTTGCGCGCCGCCACTGAGCTCGGTGAGGCGGGCGAGTCCGAGCGGGATGTGGTGTTGCTCGCCCGAGCCGTTGCCGCTGCGACAGAGGGGATTCGTGCCCGGGGCAAAGCGTCGCCGGGAGACAAGACCATGCTGGATGCCTTGGTTCCTGTCACCGAACGGTTTCAGCTGGCCGCGGATGGTGGGGAAGAGCTCGCCGCGGCTTTGAACGATGGGGCGCAGATTGCGGCTCAGGCAACTGAAGCAACCGCTTCCCTGCGACCCCAAGTTGGCCGCGCCAGCTGGATGGCCGACCGCTCTGTGGGGCACCCTGACGCGGGCTGCCATTTGATCTCGATCGGGCTGACCGCCGCCGCGCGAGCGGCCGGCCATGCCTGAACGTTTGGCTTGAGGCCTCGGCGCAGTCGCTGAGCGAGTCTGGCTGAAGGCCGCCGAGGGTATCCAGGTGTGGCCCGGCGGGCGAAGTGATCTTTGGTCAGCCGTCGCGGGGGAATCTCGACTGGGCGGCGGGCTTTTCCGGTCCGACCGTACTGGACAGGGCATAGCAAGGTCAGGCGAATTCAGTAGGTCTTCCAACCCACCATCAGCGTGCGCGCGCGTAGGATTTGAATCCGCGAGAAGTAACCAAATTTCAATAACCGGCGCTGCGCATGAGGGCGGCTGACCTCACAAGTGGCCAGAACGAAAAGGAGGGCGTGGGTTGATGAGAGCCTGGATCGGCCCAGGTGGAACCAGCTGCACTTGAGTT
>JALZAW010000527.1 GCA_030948155.1 Candidatus Dormiibacterota bacterium
CCCCAAGCCAATTCGTGGGCGCGATGATGGAGCTCTGCCAGGAGCGCCGGGGTCAGTTCAAGAACTTGGAGCACCAGGTGGGTGGAAGGGTATTGCTGGAATACCAACTGCCGCTGGGCGAGATCATCCACGACTTCTACGACCAGTTGAAGTCGCGTTCACGGGGTTATGCCTCACTCGACTACGAGCTGAGCGGCTTTCGGCGTGGCGATCTGGTCAAGCTGGACCTGCTCGTGGCTGGCGAGCCGGTGGACGCCCTGTCAATGATTGTTGATCGCGCCAAGGCCGCCCAGCACGGCCGCCGACTGACCGAGAAGCTCAAGACAATCATCCCGCGCCAGCTCTTCGAAGTCCCGATCCAGGCAGCTATCGGTGGCAAGGTGGTCGCTCGGGAGACGGTCTCGGCTCAGCGCAAGGATGTGACTGCCAAGTGCTACGGGGGCGACATCAGCCGCAAGCGAAAGCTGCTCGAAAAGCAGAAGGAAGGCAAGAAGCGCATGAAGCGTGTAGGTAGCGTGGAAATCCCGCAGGAGGCCTTCATGGCCGTCCTCTCGCTGGACTAAACATTCGAGCTAGGCGGTTGGTTGCCCGCACGCGACCTTTATGACGCGGTGCTGCTTGGCCGGGAGTGTCCTTCTACCGCGAGTTAAGCAAGGCCATCGGCAGGTCCCCGGGCGCGCGTGCGGATAGTGTCGGCGGCCAGCTTGAAGGGGAGTTCCGGCTCATCACCAGCTTCCAGTGCTGACCGGAGGCTGACAGGGCTTGGCAGAAAAGGAACCGCTGACAGTTAGGATTGGCAGCAATATGGAGCCCACTGATCAACGGCTGGGCAGCAGGCCCCAGCTGGAGGGAACGCACTCGGCAGAAGCGCCCCCGGTGCTGATCGGTGCGGACATCGACACGGCGGCGTTGGTCAACGAGATCAAGGCCGACGTGCAGCGCAGGGCGGAGCAGGGGCTATATCCACCCGACCTCCTAACCGAGCTCAGAGCCAGCTCCGACCCGGTCCTGGCAGCGGCCCTGGATGTTCGCGATGCCTCCGGCTTCTCGACCGTGGTGCCCGTCACCCGACCCGTCCGGGCCAGCCTGCGCTACGTCGCTCCCAGCGTCGTTCTGTTCAAGCGCCTGACGACTAAAGCCCTTGGCTGGTACACGAGGTGGATGGTGGAGCAGACTCATCATTTCGCAACGGCGTCCGCCGCCGCGACTTCCGCCATCGCGGAGCGGCTCGCCAGGCACGACGAGGCGCTGGCGCGCAGCCGCGAACGCCAGGAGGCGCTGGAACGACGGGTGGAGGGCTTGGAGGCGAGGCTCGCCGACCTCGAGCCTGGCCGGCGGCCGGACCGGCTCTGATCCGGCCCGCCACAGGCCGTCCGGGGTCGCCGGCAATGGCTGATGCCGGCGTACCAGGACTGTGAGCGATGGGTTGGCGGTGGACCAGTTCGTCCCAGCTCTGCTGCCCCACGACGCGGTGGGCGGGCACACGTTGGAGAGCAGGCGCGCCTTCCGCGAAGCCGGCCTGGAAACAACTATCTGGGCGCGCACAATCCACCACGAGTACGCCGGCGCGGCGCGACCCTACAGTCAGTTCGGCCGACTGGCGGTCTCTTCCCGGCAGCGGCTCCTGCTCTACCAAGCTGCCACTGTCTCTCATGGGATCGTGGACTACCTCCTGAAGCGGCCAGAGCCCAAGTCGATCAGCTATCACAACCTCACTCCGCCTGAGTTCTACGATCCCTTCTCTCCCAGCGTTGCGGCCGAACTGCGGAAGGCGGCTTTGGAACTTGCCAATCTGGCAGCAAGGGTGAGGGTGGCGACCGCGGACTCGCAGTTCAACGCGGCCGACCTGAAGAAGCTTGGCGTGCCGGATGTGCGTGTCATCCCCCCTTTCCTAGCAGCCGGCAACTTGCTTCCGCCTGATCCGGCAGAGGTGGCGGGTCTGCGCGTCGGAAAACGGGGCCCAGCGCTACTCTTCGTCGGTCGCCTGGTTCCGAATAAGAACCACCAGCAGCTGATCCGGCTAGTCGCGACTCTGCGAGCGGGCTGGAACGCTCAGACCAAGCTCTACTTGGTCGGCCCGGATGGGCCAACTGCCTACGTGGCCGCCTTACACCGTCTGGCAGCGCGGCTGGCGCCAACTGGCGTGATATTCATGGGCACTGTTCGGGCAGCCCGGCTGAGGGCGCTGTACGAGGTCGCAGACGTTTTTGTCTCCATGTCGCAGCACGAAGGATTCGGCCTTCCACTGGTGGAGGCAATGCAGGCGCGCCTGCCGGTGGTGGCGCTGGAACGTGGGGCGGTCGGGGAGACGCTCGGGGGCAGTGGGGTCGTCCTGCGCTCATCCGAGCTGACCTTTGCCGCAGCGATGGTTGCCCGCGTGATCGAGGATGAAGCTCTTCGAAACCGGCTGATCGAGGGTCAGGCTCAGCGGGCAAGGGAGCTGCAAAGCATTCCTCGTGATTACCTGCTGGTGGCGG
>JALZAW010000528.1 GCA_030948155.1 Candidatus Dormiibacterota bacterium
CTCTTCGTCTACGCGATCGCTGTAGCGCCCTTGCACCACTTCTCGGCCTTGAGCGGTTCGATAGCGCTGGCCGTTCTCATGCTGCCGATCGTCCTGCGCACGACAGAATCGGCAATCGCTCTGGTGCCCAACGGGATCCGCGAGGCAGGGCTGGCCCTGGGCCTGCCGCGCTGGCGCGTTGCCCTGCAGCTGATCCTGCCCGCCGCCGCGCCGGGCGTCCTTACCGGCTGCCTGCTGGCGGTGGCCCGGGCGGCCGGCGAGACAGCGCCGCTGCTCTTCACCGCCTTCGGCAACCGCTTCTTCACGCTCGATCCGTCTCGGGCGATGTCCGCCCTACCGCTGATCGTCTATCACGACGCCCTGACCCCTTATGAAGACCTGGTCAGGCAGGCCTGGGGCGCCGCCCTCCTGCTGGTCGCGCTGACGCTCTTCACCAACGTGCTGAGTCGGCTGGCGCTGCGCCGCCAGATAGCGCTCGCCGGCGGCCAGTGACCTCGCCCGACCCCGGCCCCACTTGGTGATACGATCACAGGCAACGTGAAGTCCTCAGCGCGCGTCTGGAGCTATTGGTACTCGTTTACGGAGCCGGCGGGAAGCCGGAGCCGGACGAGCTAGCTCACCCTCGTCTCCGCTCCCCCGCCGGCACCGGCGTGCTGCAGGTGGGAGATCAATCAGGAGGCGAGACAGTTTGTTACAGATAACCGAAGCCGACTCTCGCAGCCGTCGCCTTGTGCGCATTGGCACGATGGTGGTTGGGGGCAGCCGGCCGGTGATCATCGCCGGACCCTGCGCTGTGGAACCCGCCTTTGTCGAGCAGGCGATGTCCTGCGCCGAGACAGGCATCGACGCGCTTCGCGCCTGCCTCTTCAAGCCCCGCACCCACCCGGATAGCTTCCAGGGCTTGGGCGCCGCGGCACTACCCCTGCTGGCAGAGGTCCGCCGGCGGACTGGTTTGCCCCTCATCTCAGAGGTCCTGGCCGTGGAGGAAGCGGAGGCCTTGGGCGAGGGCGTTGACGGCTTCCAGGTCGGCGCCCGCAGCATGCACAACGTCCGCCTGCTGGAAGCCTTGGGTGAGCTCGGCCGACCCGTCATCCTGAAGCGTGGTCTTGCCGCCACCATCGACGAGTGGGTCGCAGCCTCCGAGTACATCCGTCGCCGCGGCAACGATGAGGTGGTGCTCTGCGAGCGCGGCATCCGCTCCTTCGAGCCGCGGACGCGGAACACGCTTGACCTGAACGCTGTGCTGATCGCCCAGGAGCTGACAGACCTCCCGGTCATCGTTGATCCGAGTCACGCTGCCGGCAATCGAAATTGGGTGCCGGCACTCGCCCGCGCGGCTCTGGCGGTCGGCGCCGACGGTCTCCTGGTCGAGGCGCATCCGGCGCCGGCGCTGGCCTGGTCGGATTCGGCCCAGGCCATCGACTTGGCAGAGTTGAGCGGGCTGGTGAGCGCCACAGCAATGGCGGCGGCCGGGCGCTGATCGCGGCTCCCGAGCGCCGAGCGTCAGCCGCAGCGAGTCAGGTTGAGCCCGTCCGGCTGGGCGCCGTGCTTGGTCGCCCAGATGGCCAGCATCCGCTGCAGGCTCGCGGCGCCCGGGTCATCCCGGCCCGCGTAGCTGAGGCGTACGCAGTACTGATCGCCGCTCGTCCAGGCAACGTAGCTGTCTCCGCCCCAGCCGCTGGTCGCTGCCTGCAGATCGCCAGCACTGACCCCGCTGCTGCCGTAGAGGTCGTTCAGCATCAGGTTGAGGCCGAATTCCCCCCAGACTCCCTTGTCGAATGTGGGACCGTCAGCTGCCGGCTCCGGCACCGGCTGGGGCGCCTCGCCGCCCAGGAAGCGATCGGGATGAATCACCTGCGCCGAGGCTTGAGGTGGCGTCCGGAATGCTTGGTCCAGCGCTGACTGACCCTTGCTGTCGCGCAGCGCCCCGACAAAGCGTGGCCCCACACTGTAGGGGAAGCTCAGCAGCCTGATGAGAACAGCAGGGACGTCGGCCGGTATGCCGGCACCGCTGTGCGAGTCGATCTCACCCCTTTCGGCCGGGGACAGGCTGGCTATGTATGCGTTCTCCACAGCTACAGCGTCGCCTTCGACCAGCGCCGAATACGCCTCACCCTGGTCGTCGGTGAGGTTCTTCTGGTGGCCCTGCAGATCGAACCACTGATCCTGCACCGCGTGGGTCAGCTCGTGCACGACGACATGCCTGACCGCCGCGCTGGCGGTGTCGCCGCGCACCACCAACTCCTTGGTCGCAGGATCGTAGTAGCCGATCACTGCGCCGGTGAGCAGCTGCTCCTGAGCCTTCTCCACATTGACCCCCGGCTGGACCAGGTCCAGCGCTCGAAGCAGCTTCGCTTCGCGGTCGAGATCGGCATGATCTTTGGCCTGGAGCTCGGCGATGCGCTGAGCGAAAGCCGCGTCACTCAGATGGGAAACCCTGACTGGCGCCATGAACGAGAGCCCGCGGTACGCCTC
>JALZAW010000529.1 GCA_030948155.1 Candidatus Dormiibacterota bacterium
TAGCCAGCCATGTACGCGCGGAAGGTGTCGAGCGGCTCGGCTCCGAGCCGGAGCTGGCGGCGGTTGGCGGTGAGGCTGGCGACGCCGGCGTTTTGCAGTTCCGCGGCTGCGCGCTCGATCGCGACCTCCATCTCGGCGGGCTCCACGACCTCGTCGGCGAGGAGAGCGCCCTCTGCACTGGAGGCGGCGAAGTCGCGGTTGAAGAAAATCGCCTGCCGCGCCCTCCGCTCGCCGACGAAGCGGGGCAGACGGAGATTGGCAAGGCCAGGCACGATGCCCTCCTTCCGGGCCGGCAGGTTGAAGTAGCTATCCCTGTTTGCGATGACGCGGTCCATCACCAAAAGCCACTGGCAGGCGCCGCCGATGGCGAAGGATTCGACTGCGGCTATGAATGGCTTTTCCTGGCACTGCTCCAGGTCGCCCGTTCTAAAGGCACCGCTGGGATGGCCGCGGTACATCTTGCTGACGCTGCCGAGCTCCCGTTCCACGAAGAAACCGACCAGTGAGATGCGGCCGTGATAGAGGTGGGTCAGGTTGATTCCGGCGCCGAAGACGCGGCGACCCTTGTGTTTAGGGTGAGTCGCCTCGCCGCCGCGCAGCGCGCTGACCGCAATCTGGGGGTCGAGCAGCACCAGATCGACAGCTGTTTCCAGGGCTTGGGTGGACAGGTCGTCCTCGGAGTTCAGGAATTGGTGGTTCTGAATGGTGATGTGACCTATCGCGCCGCGCCGGTCGACCCGGATGGGACCGAGGTCGATGCTGCCTTCGCGCCGAAATTGCTCCAGTGACGCCAGGGCCTGCGGGGTGGGTAACGACATCGCGTGGATTAGGTGCAGACCGCATTCCCGATCACCGAGCACGTGACCCACGAACACGCCCTGGTCGATTTCCAGGCCTTCCTTGTCCCTCTGGAGAAGGGACCGCTCTCGCTGCATCTCGGCCTCCGTGGGTAGAAGTCCGGGAAACTGCCGGGTGGCTTCGTTGACCAGTTGCTTCACCCGCAGAAACCGGCGGCCGCCGTCGGTGAGCTGGTGGTAGGCGGTGGCCGCATGCCGCTGCCAGAACTGGTCGCTCAGCGCCTGCCGCCGGCTATTGAGGTCGGCGGCAGTCGCCTGCTGCAGCTCGTCTCGTTCAGGCTTTGGTGGAAGGGACTCGAGCTTGCCTTTCAGGGCGGTCAGCTGGCTTCGGACAGGCTGGGCGTCCGAGTCGAGAGCCTCCAACGGAGGGGGCTGCTGCCCGAGTGCCATCGTCCGTGAATGTAACCCCTCGCAGGCTTGACCTCGCCCAAGGGCGCCTAAGAGTCTATGCTCCGAAGTCTGGGCTGTAGGAGGGCAAACTGCGTCCGGCCCGATCGGCGACCCTGCCAGGATGCTTGAACTGGAGGCGCCGAGCAACGTACGCGCTACCCGGCCGGGCGTCAAGCTGCGACCATCCTGCGCTTGCGCCGCCTGCTGCCGGACCGGGCGATGGACCGGGTGATCACCCGCACGCTGGGCGGCTGAGGGTTCTTGCGGCGGGGTCATTCATGGTTACCGGCGATCGCCTCCAGCAGCCAGGTCACGGCCTCCGGGGGTGGCTGCGTGTACGCCGGGCCCTCGGCGCCACAACTCGGGCCTCCGCTAGTTCGTGACACCCCTACATCTGGTGCTTGGCCGAGTTCCGGCTTGCTGTCGCGGCGCGTCACGGTCCAGAAAGCGCCGAGACTTGGCCGGCGACGGGGCGAACTCCCGGTAACGCGGACGCGGGTGTTCGATTCCTGGCCGAGACCGGATTCGAATGTGCCGCTTCCCCGACCGCGGCCACTCGCGTCCTGTGCCAGGGTATGTCCCGGCAACAACGAGAGCGGCGGCAAGCGCCACTATGCCTCGACTGGTCCAGCTGGCCGTCACTCGCCTATTCACCATGCTTTCCAACTGCTCAACCGTAACGCTGTTCGCCATGGGTTCCGAGACTACAACCGGTGCCCAAGCGTTGCCCAAAACGTGCACCAGAAGGTGCGTGGCGGGCCCCGTCGACACCGAGTGCATTGACCTGTATCCCGCCGCCGAGGATGCTGTCAGCCGCGCTCGGACATCTGATGGTTCTTATTGCTCAATGTGCGGTCGGCGTCTGCCCTGGGAATTCAGTTCAATGAACGGTGGCAGGATCAAATAGATCAGCATCGACAGAAAGACCTGGGCCTTCCGAACGACCTCCGCTGAGCCGGCGTCGGTACCTGGGCCACGGTGACCGCGGCGCTAGGTCGCCGGACAGGCCGATCATGAGTATCGCCGCGGATGTGCGCCGCCGCCTCCTAAGTCAAGTGACGCCGCAGGATGCCGACCTTGCAGGCTTTCGCCTTGCAAGCCAGCCGCCATCGTCCAACCTCTGGTGCTCGCCTTCACGCTCGCGTTCCTGCATGACGCGCAGGTGACCCTTTTTTGCTTCTTTTTCGGTCTTTGGTTTGCTCGTACTCGCCAATTTCGGAG
>JALZAW010000530.1 GCA_030948155.1 Candidatus Dormiibacterota bacterium
GGTCGGCAGTGGCCTCGTAAGTCAGGAGTGTGATCACCTTCCGGGCCAGGACTCGAAACTCATCCGACCGCGTTTCCACCGCGCGCAGCCCGGCCAGGCAGTCCATGACGAGCGGATGCCGGCTGACGTGCAGGCTCAATTCACAGTTGCTTGGCGAGAGCCACCTGGCAATCCAGCTACCGGTTGGGCGGGCCGGAGCCGTTCATGGGCAAGCTAATCGCCTGAAACGCTGCTAGGGCGGCCGACCCCGCTGAAGCGTTCCTCCAGGAACCTGCCGTTGGCGAGAAGGCGATCCACATCGTTCCGCTGGGCGGCGTGAGCCAGCTCGTCAAGCTTGCGGTCGAGCAAATCGAGCTGCTCCCAGAGCACGTGGAGACCCGTCTTACCGTCAGACCGAACCGGCCAGTTGGCGTAGCCCGGCGGTAGTGCGAAGTAGGCCCTGAGCGTGCTGGGGAGGTAATCCGTGGCAGTCGCCTCGATCAGGTGGTGCTCCTGCGAGCCAGGCGGAAAGCGGTCGGCGTAGCTGCTCAACATCCACTGCACCTTGCGCCGGATGGTGTCCACCTTCATCTGGTATGGCACCGGCAGCCGGCCGGAGGCCAGATCTGACGAGTGGGCCACTGCCTGGCCTGCAGCCGCCCACTCCTGGCGCTGCTTCTCCTCATAGGGATCCAGCTGCCGCTGACGCTTTCGCCGCGGAGCCAGCACGCCCGCGGCACCCGCCACGATCAGGGCGAAGAGCAGGATCTCCAGCCCCATCTCCGGCTACCCGACCCTGTGGGCGGGGAGGATCAGCTCCCCAGCGCCGGCCGCGATCTGCTGCCCGGAATCCGCCTGATGGGCTTTGTCGATGTAGACCTGAGCCCTGGCCACCTCGCCGGAGAGGGCGTCGATGGTCTTCTTCATGCTGTCCAGCGCTGCCATCTTGTAGGTGTCGATCATGTCGATGGTGGCGTAGACGTTGTTGAACGCCGCCTGCAGCTTCTCCACGCTGACTGTCGCGCTCGCCGCCTGGCTCTGGATCTCACCTGTCTGCTCGCGCAGCATCACCGAGGTCGACTCGATGAGATTGCCAGTGGTCTCGTTGAGCGCTGTGATCTGATTCAACACCAGACGCTGGTTGTTCAGTGCCAGCGCTGTCATCACAGCTGTACGCAGGGCAGAGACTGTGGTGGTGGTCGCCCGATCGACCCCCTTGATCAACTCCTGGTTGTTCTTGCGGACCAGGTCCAGGGCGAGATAGCCCTGCACAGTGACTGCCAGCTGGGTGAGCAGGTCCTGTCGCTTCTGCCGCACATAAAACAGAACGTTCTCCTGCAGAGATCGCGCCCGCTCGGGATCGCTGCCCTGGACTTGGGCGACCTTCGCCGTGAGCTGCTCATCGAGCTGGGCCGCCATGAAGGAGTATTGCTCCAGCCGCCCCTTCATGGCCCAAAGATTCGCCTTCTCCTGCTCGATGGCAGCGTTGTCGCGCATCAGCTCGTCCTGCCCCCGGTAGAGCGCCTGGATGATGGCTTCGATGCTCCCCTGAGCCGACTGATACTTGTGGAAGTAGTCGCGGAAGCGATTGCCGAAGGGGACCATGCCGAACATGCGGCGGTGGTTCTTCAGCCCCCGCGACGGATCCAGATCCTCGACCTGGCGGCGGAGCGCCAGTAGGGCGTTGGAGACCTGCGAGGTCTCCCCGATCGGGCCCTGGTTGAGCGCATTCGTAGGCCGTTCCAGGAAGCGATTGGAGCTCTCGGCCGAGCGCCGGATCTCCTGGTTGCCCATCTGGCTCACCGACTGCACCTTCCGGGTGAAGTCGGGGGAGTTCGTCTCCAGTTGGGCGAGGGAATCGACAAAGCTGCTCACTGCCCCGCTGATCTGCTGCGCCGTCTGAGGGTCGACACGGACTGTACCGGCGGCCTGGCTCGTGCTGATGCGGTTGACCGCCTGAGGCGGCTCCAGGACCAGCTCCCCGGTATTGGCCGGGGCGGCGGGCGGGTTCGTGGAGTCGGTCTTGGGTTCTGTCACTGAGCGCTCACCAATTGATTGTTACCCCTTCCGGCTGGTTTCCTCACCTGATCAACTCCCGGAGGCGGCCGGCGGGTCGCGGAGGTCTGGGGGCGCGTCCAGAGTTTGGCGGCTGTCTCGTGGCTGAGCACCACCTCCCGGTCGGCCAGCTTGAGCCGCAGCGTCAGTCCGACCGGATCTGCTTCCACCACGCTGAGCCCTGCCCCCGGCACCAGGCGCCGGTCCCAGAGATAGCGCAACAGCGTTGGAGCTTCTCTCTCCGCCACCTCGGAGATCCGGGTGACGACCGCCGAAGTGCCCTGAGGGAGACTGGCCAGTCGCACCTCGTCGGGGTTCAGCTCGGCGTGGCCGGGGATGGGGTTGCCGTGAGGACAGGTGAGGGGACGGCCCAGATGATCCCAGAGCCGCTGCTCGACCGCATCCGAGACGGCATGCTCCAAGCGGGCTGCCTC
>JALZAW010000531.1 GCA_030948155.1 Candidatus Dormiibacterota bacterium
CGCCGAGCCGACCGCCGGCGAGGCAGTCGACCTTGGCTGGCGCGAGCTGGACCCGGTGGTAGGCCGCCAGGACGCGCTCGCTGCTGTCGTCCAGCGCGCCGGCGCCCGGCATTCAGTGGTGCTCGCGAGCGAGCAGTCCGAACGGCTGCGGGCCTCGCTGGCCGAGGTGGGCCGCACTGAGCGGCCGCTGGCCGTGGAGCTGGACCTCGCGGCGGCGCTGCCCCGCGGTCTCAGCCTGGCCGACGTCGACCTGCCGGCCGGCTGCCGGCTGGAAGCGGCGCAGGTCGAGTTCTGGTCGGATGCCGAGCTCTTCGGCCGCGTTCGCCGCCAGGCGGCTCGACCGCCGCGCCGCTCGAGCCGCGGCGAGGCCACCTTGCATCTCGAATTTCAACCCGGCGAGCTGGTGGTGCATGTCGATCACGGCATCGCCCGATTCACTGGCATGCGGCTCATCGACAGCGACGATCCGGACGGAGGGCGGGGACGGATACAGCGGGAGTATTTGGAGCTGGAGTACGCCGAAGGCGACCGCCTGTTCGTGCCTGTGGAGAGCCTGGATCGCGTCCAGAAGTACCTGGGCGGGACCGATGAGCACCCGCCTCTCCACCGGCTCGGTACTGGCGACTGGGAGCGGGCCCGCTCGCGGGTCAAGAAGAGCGTGCAGGACGTGGCAGAGGACCTGCTTCGCCTCTACTCCCAGAAGGAGGCGCGGCCGGGCTTCGCCTTCTCGCCGGACGTGCCCTGGCAGGCCGAGCTGGAGATGTCCTTTCCCTACGAGGAGACGCCCGATCAGCTGAGCGCGATGGCCGAGATCAAGGCCGACATGGAATCCGAGCGCCCGATGGATCGCCTGCTCTGCGGTGACGTCGGGTTCGGCAAGACCGAGCTGGCGCTGCGAGCCGCGTTCAAGGCGGTCATGAGCGGCAAGCAGGTGGCCGTGCTAGCGCCGACCACAGTGCTCGTGCAGCAGCACTACCAGGTGTTCTCCGCGCGGCTGGCCAAGTACCCGGTCACCATTGAGGTGCTCTCCCGCTTCCGCACCGAGGAGCAGCAGAAGCGCACTCTGGCGGGCGTGAAGGCGGGCGCCGTCGACATAGTGATCGCCACGCATCGGCTGCTCCAGCGCGATGTCAGGTTCAAGCGGCTGGGGCTGCTCATCATCGACGAGGAGCAGCGCTTCGGTGTAATGCAGAAGGAGCGGCTGCGGCGCCTTCGGGCGAATCTGGACGTTCTCTCGCTGTCCGCCACGCCCATCCCGCGCACCATGCACATGGCGGTGGTGGGCATCCGGGACATGAGCGTGGTGCAGACACCACCTGAAGACCGGCAGCCGATCAAGACCTATGTCACAGCGGATGACGAGGAGCTGGTGCGCGAGGTCTTGAGCCGCGAGATCCAGCGTGGCGGCCAGGTGTTCTACGTCCACAATCGCGTCCGCAGCATCGACAAGGCCGCCGAGCGGGTGCGCCGGCTGGTCAAGGGCGCTCGGGTGGCGGTCGGCCACGGCCAGATGGAGGAGGAGCAGCTGGCGCGGGTGATGATCGAGTTCGCTGATGGGCGCCACGACGTGCTGGTCTGCACCACCATCATCGAATCCGGTCTGGACATACCCAACGTCAACACGATGGTGGTAGAGCGGGCCGATCGGTTCGGGCTTTCCCAGCTGTATCAGCTGCGGGGCCGGGTAGGGCGTTCCGGCAAGCGCGCCTACGCGTACTTCCTTTACGACCCGAAGAGGTCCCTGACCGAGGCGGCTGACAAGCGGCTGGATGTCATGTCAGGGCTCCACGAGCTGGGTCAGGGCTTCAAGATCGCGCTGCGCGACCTGGAGATTCGGGGCGCCGGCAACCTCCTGGGTACCGAGCAGCACGGCGCCATCGCCGCGGTGGGCTTCGAGATGTATCTGCAGATGCTTCAGGCGGCGGTGGCCAAGCTTCGCTCAGGGGTGGAGGAGGCCGAGGTCGGCGACGTTCTGACTACCCCCGACATCAACATCGATCTCCCGCTCGACCACTTCGTTCCCCGCTCCTTCATCCGCGATGAGCGTCTGCGGCTGGGCGCCTACCGGGACCTGGCGGCGGCCGAGACCGAGGCTGAGCTGGAGAGCGGGCTGCGCTCGCTGCGCGATCGCTATGGACCGGCGCCTGCGCAGCTGGGCAACCTGGTCTACTCCCTCCGTGTCAAGATCAAGGGGCAGAAGCTGGGCCTGCGCTCGGTCGCCGGCGACGGCCAAGCCATCGTCATCAAGGTCGACCCGGATCGGTACCTGGATATCGCCGAGCTGGAGCGCCGGTTGCCGGGCCGGCTCAAGATCGGGCCCAACCGCCTGACCATGCGGCGCCAGGGTGACGGCTGGCGGCAGGATCTGCTTTCCCTGCTGGACCAGATGCAAGAGCTGTACGAGCTGAAGGGGGTGGCGAGTTGAGCGAACGATCGGAAAGCCAGGGACAGGTTCAGGCTGGGCC
>JALZAW010000532.1 GCA_030948155.1 Candidatus Dormiibacterota bacterium
CCACCGCCGCATCGGCCTGGTCGTCGAGCTCCTGGAGCTTGAATTGGCCGTCTAACCAGTAGTAGGTCTGGTTGCGAGGGTCGGTGCGCTTCTCGAAACGCTCCTCAACCCGCGAGTCCCCTTGCCGAGTGATGGCGACCCCCTTGATCTTGTCCTCGGGAATGTTCGGGACGTTGACGTTCAGCAGGGTCTTGTCGGGAAGCCCCTTTGCCAGCACGGCCAGCGCCAGTTTTCGGGTGAAGCGGGCGGCATAGGTGAAGTCCGGATGGGTGAAGGTCGACAGCGACATTGCGATCGAGGGGATACCGAGGATGCGGGCTTCGGTCGCCGCACTGACCGTTCCGGAGTAGATGACGTTTGTTCCGGTGTTCGATCCCAGGTTGATGCCGGACACGACCAGGTCTGGGGGCCGCGGAAGGATGGCACGCACCGCGATCTTCACGCAGTCCGCCGGCATGCCGTTGACCGCGTAGCCGAACCGGACATTCCGTCGCACGACCTCTTTGGTCCGCAGCGGGAGGAGCAGCGTGATGGCGTGCCCGACGGCGCTCCGCTCGGCGTCGGGCGCCACCACCTCGACCTCGGCGATCTTGCGCAGCTCCTGCCAGGCGGCCAGGATGCCCTGGGCGTAGATGCCGTCGTCGTTAGTCAGCAAGATCAGCGGCTTGGCCATATGCGGCGGGAAATCATCCGCCGAGCCCAGCCTATACTGGACAGCGAAGTCTCCGGTGGCCCGCCGAGCGGAGGACACTGTCCGTGGAAGACCCGATCCTCGACTTTTTACGGTCGCAAGCCCGAAATTACCGCTGCCGAGTCTGCGGCAGCAACCACAAGGGCTCGCAGCTCCGCAAGATCGGCAACCATAACAACAAGCTGATCGTGCAGGTCACCTGCGGCCGCTGCCGCGACTCCTTCTTCCTCCACGTCGAGTTCGCCGGCAACATCGTGAACGCCGTCGAAGAGGTGACCCGGGTTGCCGCACCGTCTCCGCGGGACACGGACGAAATCGCGGGAGAACCGCTCACGCACGACGAGGTCCTCGACGCGCACCAGCGCCTGGCCGCGTTCAAGGGAAAGCTGACCGACCTCCTCGACGGCTGAGCTTCTAGCCCTTCAGGGCTCGATACCCGCCTCGATAGAAGATCAGCGGGTCTTCTTCGCTCATAACCTCGAGATGGATGACTTCCCCCACGATGACGGTGTGATCGCCGGCTTCATGCTTGCCGTGAACTCGAGCCTCGAGGTAGGCTGTGGCCTCGAGCAGAATGGGTGACCCGTTCAGCCCAGGACGATAACTGCCCTCCCGAAACTCGGGCCCTTCCAGCCGGGCATTGTCGGCAAAGAAGCGCGAGGTCGCCTCGCCCCGCTCGCCTAGGATATTGACGGCAAAGACGTTCGTCGCTTCGAGGAGGCGGTGCATCAGGGTAGACCGCTCGACACAGACCAGAATGAGAGGTGGCTCGAGGGATACGGAGGCGAAGGCGCTCACCGTCATCCCGTGAAGCCGCCCGCTTGCCGCTGTCGTCATGATCGTGACCCCGGTGGCGAAATGACCCATCCCGTATCGAAACGACGCCTTGTCCACCCCTTCCGGCACCTCGAAAGATTACGAGAACCCCCTTCGCACTCCCGCTGAGCTATACTCTGGATGTCCGACCTCTCCGGTCGGAGATTGATGAGATTTTCAACCCGCTCTGAATACGGAATCCGGGTCATGGTGCGCCTCGGGCGCTCCTATGGCGCCGGGCCCGTGGCTCTTGCCGACCTGGCGCGCCAGGAAGACCTGCCACTGCCCTACCTGGAGCAGATCGCGGCGCAGCTTCGCCGCGCCGGCCTGGTGAGCAGCCGGATGGGGGTCAAGGGCGGTTACGCGCTCGCCCGGCGGCCCGAGACCGTTTCCATGGCCGACATCGTTCGCAGCCTGGAGGGCTCGCTGGCGCCGGTCAGCTGCCTCGCCGAAGGCGGCGGTCCGGGTGAGTGCACGCACGCCGACACGCCCTGTTCCGCCCACGCGTTCTGGGAGCAACTGCAGGGCACCATCACCGCCACCCTGCAATCGGTGAGTGTCGCGGACCTGATGAAGGAGGCGCAGCCGGCATGATCGAGACCCGGGCCATCGATGTCGAGGCGGTGCGCGCCGATTTCCCGATCCTCCAGCGTCGCTTCAACGACAAGCCGCTGGTGTACCTCGACAGCGCCGCCACCTCGCAGAAGCCCGAATCCGTGATCACCGCCATGGACGACTACTACCGCCACCACAACGCCAACCCGCATCGCGGGGTGTACGCCCTCAGCGAGGAGGCCACGGCCGCCTACGAGTCGGCGCGTCAGCGCGTCGCCACCTTCATTAACGCGGCGAGCGTCAAGGAAGTCATCTTCACCCGGAATACCACCGAGGCCATCAACCTCGTCCGCTACAGCTGGGGCCGAGCCAACGTCCGCAAAGGGGACCGGATCCT
>JALZAW010000533.1 GCA_030948155.1 Candidatus Dormiibacterota bacterium
AGGGGATTCTCCGGCGACCTTCGTCCACCAGGACGACACAGTCGTCGCCTTCATGGACATCCAACCCATAACGCACGGTCACATGCTGGTCGTGCCGCGTGAGCACGCGGTGCTGATGTCGGACCTCGACGAAACGGCGTCCATGCGAACATTCAGGATCGCCCGCAACCTGGCGGGCGTCGTTCGGCAAACCCTGGGCGCGGCCGGTGTGAACCTGTTCGTCGCAGACGGCGAGGTTGCGTTTCAGGACGTGCCCCATTTCCACGTGCACGTCATCCCTCGCTATGCAAAGGACGGATTCGGCCTCACCTTCCCGCCGAACTACAACCAACCCAGGAGCCGCGCTGAGCTCGAGACCATTGCCTCAGCGATCCGCTCCGCCGTCTCCCCTTAACCGGCTACGACGACGGTGACTTCGATGGTGAGCAACAGGGCGTACTGGGGACAGGCCTGACCAGGCGAGCAGTCAGCCCCGGCGGTGGCGGTGATCGTCGCCTTGCCAGGGGCGAGGGCCTGGAACGCCGCCAGGGTGATACCGCGCGCCGCAGTGGCGGCGGGGTTCACGATCGCCGCCAGGACCGAAGGGTCGCTCGACCGCACGCCACTCCACGTCGTCATCCCGGGGTTGGCGTGAAGCACCACCTCGACCTTCTGACCGACCCGCATGGTGGCAGTGCGCGACTTCTCGTTGACGGCGAGATCGAAGCCCTGGCCCGTTGACGGACTTGCGCTTGGTGTCGGTGCTGCTCCGCTGCCGGCAGCTCCACACGCGCACAGGACCAGGGCCGCCACGAACAAGGCAACTGCCGTTCTCATGTCAACACGTAACGGACCGTGGGAGATCCACGTAACACACCTGTGGCGATAACATCGGCAACTCATGTGGAGATGACCCCTGCTTAAGCGACTCAGCCCGCTCGCCGCCTTGATCCTTTTCGCTGCTTCGTGCTCCTTCGGCAGCACGCCCGCAGCCGTGCCGTCGCCGTCGCCGGTCCAGGGGGCGCTGGCGCAGGGCCTGATCGCATACGTGGCCGGCAACGGCGTCGGCGCCCTTGACCCAACCACTGGCAAGTCAACCGTGGTCGCCCCGCTGCCGCCAGGGGCGGCGTTCAGGGTTTCCGGGCCCGTTTGGGGACCGGCCCAGGGGTTGTCGTACCCGGTCCTGTATTTCACGATCCATGACGACAGACCTGCGGAACGCCGAACCACACCTGGCGTGGTGCCGTACGACTGGCTGTTCCGCGTTGACCCTTTCGCCGGAGTCTTGACCCCCGTGGCCGCTTCGTACGACTTCCAGAGCGAAGGCCCGTTCGGCCTCGTCGCCAACGGCCACTATCTGGCGCTGACGGTCGGATGCTGCACCAGCTACGAGGTGGATGCGCTCGACCTTACGAAGTTATCGGCCGGCGTAAGGGTGGCGGCCAAGCCGCCGGCACAGACAGCGCTTTTCACGGAAGGGGCTGCCCCGGGCGTCAGCGGACTGTTCGCCGTGCGCGCGTTTGCGACCGGCTTGTGGTACTGGCTCAACCTGGACGCAAACGTCCTGCACACGTTCCCCCTGACGCTCGGCCCAGATGACGGTCCCATCGCCGTCAACTCCAAGGGCACGCTCGTTGCGGTATCGCGGCCCGACCACGGCCCGGTGATCGAGCCGATCGATGTGACTGTGTCGCTGGCGCCCGTCACCCCGGCTGCCGGCAGCTCGCCGGCGGCCACGCCGACCACCAGTACGCCGCAGCCCACGACCAAGCCACGCGCAGTCAATTCCAGGCTTCCCCATGCCGACGCGCTGGCCTGGAGCCCGGACTCGACGCTGCTGGCGCTGGCTGTGAGTGGCGAGCTCCAGGTCTACAACGCAACCGGAGTGGACGGAACCCCACCCGTGAAGAGATATCTGACCGGGACAGGTGTCACCGGTGTGGACTGGTCGGGGCCGATTCACGGCGAGAGCTTCGCTGACGTCAAGCCGGCCGGCGGTCCGCAGGCTGCAGTTGATGCCCTGCTCAAGGCGACGCAGCTGCCGGCGGCCGCAGACAGCCCCTCAGCTCGGCCGTTAACGAAGGTTTACCTGTGGCAATTCGACTCGAGCAAGACGTCACCGATTGCGGCGATCACCGACGCAACGGCGAGCGTGCTCCAGCTGTATCCGCTGGTGCCGGCGGCTGTGGTCTTCCACCACTGGGCGCCGTCCGGCGCCTGGGCGCTGCTTGGGGGGTGCTATCGCTACCGAGTGGTCATCAAGGGGAGCATCGCTCCGACGGCCTCGACATTCGGGCTGGGTACGAACACGCTCTGCAACAAGTAGGTCCCGCGACAAGCCGGACCATTGACTCCCCCACTTGCCGAGGAGGATGCGCACAAAGCGTGCGGGTGGGGGCCTTAACAACCAGAGTTGGCGCTGTGGTGACCAATTCCTAAACTCACGCCCAGGCGCGTTGGTTGAGGGGGAGGGGCAACC
>JALZAW010000534.1 GCA_030948155.1 Candidatus Dormiibacterota bacterium
TTCGGGTTGAAGCCGAGCTACGGTGTGATCTCACAACGCGGATACCTGGACCACGTCGGCGGAGGACATACCGATGCCGATATCAACGTGTTTGGTCCGCTGGCCCGCAGCGCCGACGAGCTCGAGCTGCTCTTGTCGGTCCTGGTCGGGCCCGATTCCGAGCGTGCCCTGGCCTGGCGGCTGGAGCTGCCGGCCCCGCGCCGCATCGCGGCCGGCGACTTTCGCGTGGGCACCTGGCTCGACGACGCCGCCTGTCCGGTCGACCGCGACCAACTGGCAGTCATGCGACAGGCCGTCGACCGCTTGGCTGACGCGGGTGCCCGGGTCGAGGACGCACACCCGCCCGTGAGCTTCGCCGAGCAGGTCGAGGTGTTCATGCACCTCGTGGGTGCTGCGGTCTCGGTGAACCAGCCGGATGAGGTGGCTGAGATCTCTGGGGGCTCACACCGCGCCCGGTTGCGCGCCGACGAGCGCCGCGCGCACCTTGGCAGGATCTGGCAGGAGTGGTTCGAGCGCTACGACGCGCTCATCTGTCCGGTCATGGCGACGCCGGCCTTTCAACATAGCCAGGCGGGTACCTTCAACTCTCGAACCATCGAGATCAACGGGACGACGCGGCCGTACCCCGACCTCGTGAGCTGGACGGGGCTAATCGGGGTGCTAGGGCTTCCTTCGGCGGTTCCGCCAATCGGACGTACCGCAGCGGGACTTCCGGTGGGAGTCCAGGTGGTGACGCCTATGTTCCGGGATCGGGAGGCGATCCGATTGGCGGGGATCCTGGGCGAACTGTCGGCTGGCGGGTATCAGGTGCCGCCAGGTTTCTAGGCATTAAGAGCTCAGTCCACCAGTGGCCGCGGCGCCCTGATCGCCAACCGAATCTGTGCAAACGGGGCAGGCCGATCACACGCCACTGGATCCATGGGTCGCTCCATTGTTTGTGCCGCTCCATTGTTTGTGCGACAGCAGTGCCGGTTAGAGCCACCGGCCGGAAGGGTCAGGACCCGCGCTTCGAATAGTCATCTGACCCGCCCTCAGTTTCATAGCACGGTAACGATGCGTTATCGACCGAAATTTCTCCACAGCTATCGGAATGCCAGTACGAGCGGTCTATGGCTGCCCCGCTCGGAGCGACTACGAAGGCACCCTGCTGGGCGAGTTCAGCCAGGGCAGTCCGCCGGCGGACTGTGGCGCCACTCGTGCCGACAATGCGATCGGGAATCAGACTGAATGGGAGGCGAACTGTTTTTGCGGCCTTTTGCTTCCCGGTCGGCGCGCTTCGACTCCTACGCCTGACTGGGCGTGTTTGCGACCGGGCCGGCAATGGTGTCCGATGCGGTCTGCCGAACGTGACGTCGCTGCCGGCCCTCCCGAACGATGCCTGTTTCCCATGGCAGTTCCGGGAAGCGCGCCCGTATTCGCTCGACGAAGTCGCGTCGGTGGACCGGGCGGCGCTGGGCGATCAGCTCGGCCGCGGCGTCCGCTGCAGTGAGCTGTGCGAGCGGCAGCCCGCCGGCGCAGCCCAGGCAGACTCGGAGCAGCCCATCCGCGCTCTCGGCATAGTGGTGGCGCACCTTACGGCATAGCCGGCAGCGAGGATGCTCCTTGGACGGTGCGGGCGGCGTACGCGGAGCGGGTGCGGCGGTGAGGGGTTCCTTGTCGTGGTCCTCCGCGTCGGGATCCCAGGGCACCCCGTGCTCCTTCTCCCAGACGGCTATGGCCTCCAGGTCAAGAGGGTCACCAGAGAACAAATCCGCCGTGCGGAAGGCGTCGAGATAGCCGTCATAGACCAGCGGGCCGGCGAAGTCCGCGAGGGGATCAGTGGATGCGGCGCGTTCAGCCTCATTGCGCTCGCGGCGTGCCGCCGGCCGGTCGATCCAGATTTTCGCGTGATAACACCTTTTGCAGATGCCCGGGGGACAATTCTTGCCATGCCAGGGCGGTCGCTCATGGCAGATGCGGCACCGGCGCTGGCGAGTCATCAGATGTCTGCCGGCGTTGTCGGAGTGGCCACTGAAGGGTCTGCGTTTGTCAGGTCCACCATTGCCTCCTGCGCGCGTTCGCGTCGCTGGCGCCGCTGCTCGCTGCGGCGTTGGCGTTTGGCATACAGGTCGCGGACCCACTCCGCGACGGGCGCCTTCCAAGGCTGCTGCGGCGATGGCTGGTTCTTCAACAGGCTACGCGGCTTGAAGCCGAGCTCTTTCGCCATGCGAACATCAGCGGGCGAAAGCCGGCAGCGTCGCGCTGCTTCCGACCATGCCTTGTCCAGCGCTACCTTCTCCGCCATCGACGTGCTCGAGCGGAGTTTAAACGCAAAAAGGCCCGCCTGTACGGACTGAATGGACAGGGATGCGGCCAACGCCGCACCCCTGTCACACTCAGCTGACGAACGCGACGTAGCCGCGACTGCTCCTCAGGCAGCAGCCTCGTCGTCGCGGTCTGCGTTGATACAAGGT
>JALZAW010000535.1 GCA_030948155.1 Candidatus Dormiibacterota bacterium
GCTACGGCTGGGCACGGCTGGTGGGCGAGCATGGGCTCCGCTCGCTTGCTGAGCGACTACATCAGACGCCGCGGCTGGAACGCGTCAGCGCACGACTTCGGGAGGCAGGGGCGCGAGAGATCGCGCTTACGGAGTGCTCCTCATGCCGACCCCGCCGCCGGCGCGAGTGTACTCCGGCCGTCGCCGATTGTCATCGGATGCAAACCAACGCAGGCCGACCTGCCGGGCAATCAGGGCGGCCGTCAGCTGAGGAAGCGGAAGGGTCTGATGTCCTGGCGCTTGCTGGCTCGGACCCGGATACCGGGGATGTCAGGGACGGTCAGCGTCCAAAAGCCGCCGTACTCCTCGACCTCGACCAGAAGGGTGGTGAAGTTCCTGGCTGCCGCGTCCTGACGAACCTGACGCGCGAGGGCCGCTCGATAGGCCGCCTCCTCCACCTCAATCCCCGCCAAGGAGGATAGATCTCCGCCCTTCCTGGGGGATAGGCGATCTAGCCGGACGGGGCCAAGGCCGCCCACGGCTCTCGCCCCTCGAGCGTGGTGTGTCCTCGGTCGTTCTGACGCATGCGACAGCGGCGACCGGATCAAGCTCACTCCTCTCGGCCAGTTGCTGGTAGCTCGCCGAGTTGCCTCCTTGCGTTGCCTGGTGGTCATAGATCGGCATCGGAGAAGACCTCAAAGTTCCTGTGCGCAGCGGTCCACCTGGGCTGCCGCGTGAGCTCGCTCGTGGCTTTCCAAAGCAGTCAGCACCTCGACCTGAGCCAGGTACTTTCGCAGCCGCTCGAGATTGCTCTCCTCGTCCTCGAGTGGTCGCAGCTACCTGTCCCGGTTCCGTCGGACTATGAGCGTTGGGGGGCGGCGCCGGTAGATCTGGACCGCTGCCTGATCTACTATGCCGCCGCTGATCTCCACGACTTGACCTGGAGAACCGAACAGGGTCATGAAGTGATCGGGGGTCCTATCGCTCGACGGGTGGCGCGCGTGAGGCGGCGCCTTCGCAAGGCTGGTCTGCTCCACGCGTGAGCCATAGATGGGGCCACAGCGCAAGGCCCCATCAACTCATAATCGGCTGGTCGCTTCTCCCAAGTCAGTTCGACAAGCCTAGCCTCTCCGGTGGGCACGTACCTCGTGTCCGGCTCCACGCCGTCTACGGTTTGGCTACGCCTGACCTATACTTGCGCATGCTAGTGCTTATTAGCAGCGAGGTTGGTACAAGGTCGCTGCAAAGGAGTTCAGTCCGGTCGGTCAGAGCGGGAGATTAGCAGCGCTTGTTGACATGCTAGAGGTCGGCGGTTCGATCCCGTCGCCGCCCACCATCACATTTGCAACGCTAACGCTCCACCTTGCCTTCACCTAGCCTATAGAGGGTGCCGGCCTGTGCATAAGCAGGTGCTGTAAAACAGCGGTATCGTCCACTTCATCGCTCCAACGCCTTATCGACCACTGTAGTGAGTTCAGAGGCAGTGACTCTGTTACGGAATCGCTGCCCGGCGGCGATATTTGGTGTGGTCACGACGTCTGGTGACGAGTCTTGCCAGCGATCTCAGTCACCAGCGCAATAGCAACACTTTCAGCCGGACCCAAACGAATTAAAGCCAGCAGGCCCAATGTAGAACAAGGATGTTGCTCCGTCAAATTTCTTGACCGGCGGACCGCGGCCGCACTCCCCACCTTCCTTATTCCGACCGCCGCCACCAGCAGACCGGCCTCGGATTGAGCTACCACCGTCCCCCAAGGCTGTGCCCAACCAAGCCCACCAGCGGCAGGCAGAAAGGTCAGTTCAGCCCACTCTCTGGGCCGCCGCGCCGGGCTGCGGCACCGCCAGGATCTGGTCCAGCTCCGAGGCGTCCATTGTCTCCTGGACCTTGAGCCGCTCCACCACGGTGTCCATCTTGGCGCGCTGCTCGGTCAGGATTTGCTTAGCCGTCTCGTAGGCCTCCTTGATGAGGCTGCGCACCTCTTCGTCGATCAGCTGCGCAACCTCTTCGGAGAAGTTGCGCCGCTCCCCCAGGTCGCGGCCCAGGAAGACCAGCTCCTCTTTCTGGCCTATCGCGACGGTGCCCAGCTTCTCGCTCATGCCCCACTGCGTGACCATCCGCCGCGCCATCTGGGTGGCTCGCTGGATGTCGTTCTCGGCGCCGCTGGTGACGTCTCCGAAGACGATCTCCTCGGCCGCCCGGCCGCCCATGATGCCCGCGATCTGCTGCTTCAGCTCCTCCTTGCTGACCAGGTACTTGTCCTCTTCCGGGAGGGCCATGGTCCAGCCGAGCGCCATACCCCGGCTGATGATGCTGACCTTGCGCACCGGATCGCACAGGGGCAGCGACTTCATCACCAGGGCGTGGCCCACCTCGTGGTAGGCGATGACCTCTTTCTCCTTCTCCGAGATCCGCCGTGACTTCTTCTCGGGACCCGCGATGACCCGGGCGATGGCCTCTTCCAGC
>JALZAW010000536.1 GCA_030948155.1 Candidatus Dormiibacterota bacterium
GCGCCTCCTGCACGCTGGCGTACCGGAAGTTGACCGGGTAGCGAAACATTGCCACGTCCGGCTCAAGTCCGAGCTGCCGCAGGAGCAGCAGGCAATCGCGCAGCCACGGCTCCCGCGCGCGCACTGCGCCCGGCATCTGCTGAGCCGGATGACCGAAGGGCGCATCTCGCAGCACGACGAAGACTCGCTCGTTGGCGCTGGCACTGAGCTTCTCCAGAAAGGGAGCGGCATCCGGAACCAGCTGCAGCACGTGAACGCAGATGACGAGATCCGCCGGAGCGGGCTCTGCGTCCAGCCACTCACTTGCGATCACTGTCAGGTTGTCAGCGCCGGGCATCAACTCGCGCATGGCCTCCGACGGTTCCACAGCAGTCACCCAGTCCAGCCGCTGAGCCAGGGGGAGGGAGTGGCGGCCGACGCCCGCACCCACGTCCAGCAGGGTCTTGTGCGCATTGAGCCAGGGCTCCAGAAAGGCGAGGAAATAATCAGGCTGATGCCTGATCGAGCGCGCGAAGCGATCTGCCCGCCCGGCCCAGTGGTCAGCTACCGGCCGGCCACTCTGACGGGCTTGCGCCAGCAGGCGCCAATGCTGAGCCCAGTCGACATCCAGGATCGCGTCCACGGCTTCGGATTATGTGCACACGGCTGCGGCGGGCGCTCGCAGCCACCGGCTCAAGCAGACCTTTCAGGCGATGCGTGCTCAGCCCAGGCTTGGCCGCTGACCAGCAACTTGCCCAGCTGACAACAACTGGGTAAGCCGCCAGGGCCCGATCTGGCCCGGCTATCGTGGTCGGGATGGCTGCCGCCGCCGCTCCGGCCGATGATTTCACCCCCACCGAACGGGCTCAGCTCGAGCGCTATCTCACCAACGTGGACGGGCGGGTCTTCGCACTGCGCAATCTCCCGGAGGTGGTGAAGGGAGCTCTCTTCTCCCGCTACTCCCGGACGGAGAAGAGCCTGCGGCGGGTGCTGCTGGACGAGTTCCTGGTTGACCCGGACGCAGGGATCAGCCTCGACCCGACCGGCTCACTGCCGGACGAACGCGTTTCCTCAGAGCGGGCGGAGGCATTCTATCAGCGGGTCCTGGTCGGCTACGGGGATGACTCGGTGGCTGAGCTGGCGGGAGCCCACGTTGCGATTGAGGGCGTGTCGACGCTGGCCGCCAAGGCGCTGGAGGACTCGCGCATCGGTCTCTCTCCGCTCGAGAAGTCCACCCGCTACGTGCGCTTCGACCGGCCGGGGCCCGACGGCCGCTTTCTCTATCACCGTGGCAGTGAGCTGCGCCACCCGGCTTATGAGCCGGCGCTGGACAGCCTCTTTCGGACCTTCAGCGATCTGCTGACACCAGTCCTGGAGCACGTGCGGCACCGCTTTCCGCAGCAGGAAGGGGAGGGCGACCGAGCCTGGAAATCTGCTACTCGAGCCAAAGCCTTCGATCTCCTGCGCGGCCTCCTCCCGGCGGCGACCTTGACCAACCTGGGCCTCTACGGCAACGGCCGCGCATTCGAGTACCTGATCACCAAGTCGGCGGCGTCAGAGCTGTCCGAGGTCAGCGCGCTCAGCGGCGAGCTTCAGAGCGAGCTGGCCAAGGTGATCCCCGCCTTCGTCCGCCGCGCGCTGGATGAGCGCTACGGAGCGCCCGCGGCAGCTCGTCTGGAGGCGGTGAGGGGACGCCTGTCCAAGCTTGCCCCGCGCGCCCGCAGTGTTCCGCAGCTCCCTGAAGTAAGGCTGATCGAGCACGACCCCCAAGCCGAGGCGAAGGTGGTGGCAGCCGCGCTCTACCCGCACTGCGATCTTGGCTGGGGTGAGTTGGCGGCGGTAGCCGTGGAGCCGTCGAAGGTGCTGGACGCGCTGCTGGGGGATCGCGCCAACCGCCGGCACAAGGCGCCGCGAGCGCTGGAGCAGGCCGTCTACACCTTCGAGCTGACCGCCAACTTCGCCGCCTACAGGGACCTGCAGCGGCACCGCATGCTCACGCAGGACCGGCAGCTGCTAGGGACAGGCCTCGGGTATGACCTGCCCCCGGGCTTGGTGGAAGCCGGTCTCGCCGGCCGCTTCGCCGCGGCGCAGGAGGCGGCGGCGCGAGCCCAGGAGCGGATCAGCGCCGAACTGGGCCCGGCTCTCGCTCAATATGCCGTGCCGCTTGCCTACCGGCTGCGCTGGTACGTCCGCGCCAACCTGCGTGAGATCTTCCACCTCTGCGAGCTGCGGACGACGCCCCAGGGCCATCCTGACTACCGCCTGGCGGCACAGGAGATGTTCCGGCGGGTGCAGGAGGTGCACCCCCGCCTGGCGGGCTACGCGAAGTTCGTCGACCTCTCCCAGGCTGACGAGCTCGAGCGGCGATCGTCCGAGCGCCGAATCGACGAGCAGCTCTCCCGACTGGGCGGCTAGCACGGTCGCCGCCGCCACATTGGGATGAGGTCGGAGAATGAGTGCAATG
>JALZAW010000537.1 GCA_030948155.1 Candidatus Dormiibacterota bacterium
GCGGCGGCTGAACGAGCCCGCGGTCAACTGGGCGGCTGAGCGGTTGGGCGAGCAGCGCATGGCTTGGCTGGGCCGCTTACCCCTGAGCTGGCGTCAGGCTGATCGGATCGCCTTGGTTCACGCGACCCCCGACGATCTCTACCGCATAGTCTGGCCGGAAGCCGACGATGCCGAATTGGAGGCGATCTACGGCCCGCTCGGCGCCGCGGTGGCGGTCTACTGCCACGTCCACCGCGGCTATGTCCGGCAGATCGGCAAGCTCACAGTTGCCAACACCGGCAGCGTCGGCCTGCCCGACGACGGCGATCCGCGCGCCTCCTACCTCGTCGTCGAAGAGGGCCGCTGCAGCCACCGCCGCGTGGACTACGACCTGGAGCAGGCGGTGGCCAGGTTGCGGCAGAGCCGCGTTCCAGCGATCATCGACGTTGCTGCGCAATACCTGAGCGGTCTCCGGCAGACCTGATGAAGGTGGTCCGCCTCAAGGGGGAAACGATGAGCGAGACCGCTGTGACCGGCCACATCCTGAGCCACGATCTCGGACCCGGGCTGCGAAAGGGCACGCGGCTGGGAC
The DNA here is from genome assembly GCA_030948155.1 of Candidatus Dormiibacterota bacterium. GTDB lineage: Bacteria > Chloroflexota > Dormibacteria > Dormibacterales > Dormibacteraceae > Dormiibacter. The sequence continues at coordinate 572 of JALZAW010000537.1, forward strand.
CTGAGCACGCGGCCGCCCTGCGCAACTTTCCCGAAGTGCACGTGGTCGTACTGGAGCCGGGTGACCTGCACGAGGACGAGGCCGGCCGGCGGCTGGCGCGCGCGGTTGCCGGCCCTGGCTTGCGGTTGGAGGGCCCGGTGCAGAGTCAGGCTCGCCTGGTGGCTGAGAGGCGCGGACTGCTGCGGGTGGATCGCGAGGCGGTGGTGAAGATCAACCGGCTTTCAGGCGTGAGTATCTTCACCCTGGTCGACGGCCAGGCGGTGGACATGGGCGAGGACGTGGCAGGAGCGAAGGTAACTCCAGTCGTGGTCGGCGGCCTACTGGTGGCGGAGGCCGAGCAGCTGGCGGCCCAGGGCGGCGACCAGCGGGTGGTCCGCCTGCTGCCGTTCCGGCCGCTGCGCACCCTGGTGGTCGTGACCGAGCGACTCAAGCCGAAGGCCCGCGGACTCTTCTTCGCCGCCGTCTCCCGCAAGTTGGGCTGGTTCGGGGCCGATCTTATAGGCCTGCGCGAGGTGGCACGCGACGAGGCGGCCGTGCGCGCGGCCTACGACGAGGCTGGCAGGGCAAGTGCCGACCTGATTGTATTTGCGGGCGCATCTTCAATCGACCCGCTCGACCCTGCCTACAGCGAGCTCCGGGCCGCGGGCGGTCACCTGATCCGCCAGGGTGCTCCGGCCCACCCCGGCAGCATGCTTTGGGTAGGCCGGCTGCAGGAGGCGACGGTTCTGGGGGTGGCCTCCTGCGCTGGGTTTGGCAAGGACACCTCGCTGGATCTGGTCCTACCTTTCGTCTTCGCCTACGGCAGCATCGACGAGCTGGACTTCGCCCAACTCGGCTATGGCGGGCTGATCGAAAAGGCGGCAGGACGCCGCTTCCCGCCGTATGCCTAGCGACCCGCGTTGTCAAACTGGACAGATATGGCAAGCAACTTCAACCAGTCGATCATCGAAGAGTTCCGGGCCAACGCCGGCCGGGTCGGTGGCAACTTCCAGGGCTCGACCCTGCTCCTGCTCAAGATCACCGGAAAGAAAAGCGGGGAACCGCGCACGACGCCGCTGATGTACATGGCGGACGACGAGCGGATGATCATAATCGGCTCAGCCGCCGGCGCCGACACCAATCCCGCTTGGTTTCACAACCTGATGGCGAAGGGGCGGGCGCTGGTGGAGGTCGGGACCGACGAGTTCCCGGTGCGGGCGGAGCTGCTGGCGGGCGAGGAGCGCCGGCGGCTCTGGGAGAAGCTCACCGCACGATCGCCGGGCTTCGCCGACTACCAGCGGAAGACCACCAGGGAGATCCCGCTCGTCGCGCTGAGCCGCGACGGCCAAGAGAGGCATGACTAGAGCCGTACCGACGGCCACGATGCCTGCTACGGCTCAGTGCTGTCGGCTCGCCACTGGATCTGGGGCATAGCGAGACCTTCCGGCCAGCTCCGTTCGGCCAGCGCGAGCAGGAGCCTGTCGACGTCTTGGACGAGCCGCTCCAGCTCCAGCCCGTGATGTACCGGCAGATAGGGCAGCAGGTACTGGCGGCCAGAGGTCCACTTGTTTTGAGCCCCGCGCCGGTTGCGCCGGCTGTAGTGAAGGCAGCCGGCCGCGACCTGGATCAGGCCCTTGTAGAAGCCGCGTTCAGGACCGTGGCGATCCGGCAGCCAGGCTTCCTCCCAGGCTTCATGCGCCTCCCAGAACCGCCCGGCGTTGAAGAGTTCCACGCCGCGCCCGATCATCCTCCGCTCAGCCCCCACCCTGTGAGAAGCGCCGTTAGTCTCGCTTGCACTTCTCCGAGTCATGCCTCGGCAGCAGTTTCGTCGGTTCTGGTTCTTCGACACTGAACGGTGTCTTCCCGATCGCCCTGCGGAGGCCGA
>JALZAW010000538.1 GCA_030948155.1 Candidatus Dormiibacterota bacterium
TGGGTAAACTGCAACTAGCGCCGGGCCAGGGCGCGCTTCGCCGCGGCGTCCTCCTTCTCGAACGGACCCCGACGTTGGTCCGATTACAGGTTCGAGAAGCAAGAGGGAGAGCTGCAGATGCAGAGCGGAACAATCAAGAAGCTCGTGTCCGATCGTGGCTTCGGCTTTATTGCCGCCGACGACGGCAAGGAGTACTTCTTCCACCGGAGTAGTACCGAGGTCGATTTCGATGCACTTAGGGGCGGTGAGTCTGTGACCTTCGAGATTGAGCCAAGCCCGAAAGGCCCACGCGCCGGCCGCGTCCGAGTCGCCTAGGCAAAAGTCCAGAGAAGCGCCGGGCGGCCTTTGCGCCGCCTGGCTCTTGTTTGATTCCCCTACAGCCAGGGTCTGGCCAAGTCTCCATTTGGTCAAGGACACGCACCCTGTCAAATAGGTGGTGTAAATGTGCTTTTACGCACCCTACGCGAGCGATTGGACCGCATTCAGCCCGAGTGCCTTGCAAGGAGCTGGAGTCGGCCACTGGCTGACACAGCCCTACATTTTCTGAGCAGGGAACCCACCTCCGCCGAAGCGCACGAACCATCGGGTCCGGGAGAAATGACCGCGACGTTGGTCGTCCTCCCCCGCGAGGGCGGTCCCTTCTCTTCCTCCGGCCGGACCGGGTAGGTCAAGCCCCTCGTGGGTTTCCTCTTCAGGGGCGAGGAGAATCCGCGGAGGAGCGATTTGCCCGTGATCCGGTTGACCATCGACATGCCACGTTGGATCTGGTGGCTCGCCTTGCGGTTCCGTGTCTCCATTGCCCTGGAGGTGGAGGGCGAGCTGCTGGCCCCCTTTGATCTGGTCCAGCACGGGCGACCTCTGACCCTCATCTACCGTGGCCGCGGGCTCGGCAGCGTGATGTGGAGGCCGAGCTAACCGAGCGGCGGTTGGGGCCCTCCTGGGCTCGCCATGATCGCAGCGCGTCGACTGGTTGCGTCCTGGCTCCCGGGCCCCCTCGCTGCTCGCCTCGGCCCGACCATCTGCGCGACTGCTGGCTCCAGCTTCAGTGATGTCGGGAAAGTGGACGAGGCGCCTTTGCCACTTGGTCCGACCCGAGCCATTGCTCCTGGGGCATCCGTGAACGACGGCCTTCGGGCGGGGAGTTAGAGACGATTCGGCACCAGCAGCACTCTGTTGGGCCGACCGCCACCTTCCGAGCGTTCGCTGCTGGCGCTCGTGCGGTGGCGGCGTTGCCGGCGCTTCAGCCGCTCGACTAGCGGCCGCAACTCCCGGGTCGCTTTCTCCATGGCTCTGGCAAAGCGGTGAGCGGCCAGGCGAGCTGCCTCCAACTGGTGATCGGCTTCCACCTTACGGCAGCGCCGAGCTCGTCCAGACGCTGGTGCAGCACGACCTGAGCCGTACTACGCGCGGAAGCTGGTCGAGGTCTTCTACGCTCAGGCTTCGTAGGCGCCTTGCCCGCGTCGGCCAGCGCAACGGGAGCGGTGCAGTTCAGCCGATCCTGGACTTGCGTCTCCTGGCGGTCCGAGCCCAAGCTGTTCGTCCTGCGGGCGGGGGCGCCACCCTGCCGTCAATCAAGAGGAGGTTCGGGCATGTCCGAGACGAACAAGGAGCTGGTCAGGAAAGTCGAGGAGGCCTGGGCGAAGAACGACCTGGCCGCCATCGACGAGCTGATCGCGGCTGACCTCGTCAGCCACGATCGGCCACCCATGCTGCCGCCGGGGATCGAGGGCGCCAAGGCTGCGCACGAGATGTCGATGGCGTCGTTTCCCGACCGCAGCGTGACCGTCGAGGACATCTTCGCGGAAGATGACAGGGTTGCCGTCCGGACCACGATCCGCGGCACCAACACGGGGGGCGTGCCCTGGTTGGGGGTGCCGCCCAACGGTAGGGCAGTGCAGATCGAGTCGATCAGCATCTACCGGGTGGCGGACGGCAAGGCGGTGGAGCACTGGGGCCAGAACGACGTTGGCGCCCTGATGATGCAGCTCGGCGCGACGCCGCCCCCCGCGGCCACACCCGCCCAGACCTGACGCGTCTCGCGGTGGCCAATAGGTGTCGGTGGTCCAGGGTCCACCGCCGTATCGCGGTACCCATCGCGCCTCGAGCTGCACGACTGGAAAAGTTGATGTGAGTCATCGAGACGGTCGGCGAGCCGACCGGTACAGCGGGTGAGCCCGATGTCGACCGGAGCCATGCCGCGACCCAGCCAGGAGGCGAAGGCCGCCTTCCGTTCCTTGCTACCCGATGACACCGCGCTGAATACGAGGCCGATGTTCGGGAATCTGGCTGCGTTCGTGAACGGCAACATGTTCGCCGGGCTGTTCGGCGAGGACCTCTTCGTCCGTCTCGCGGATGCAGACCGGGACCAGCTCATCGAGGAAGGTGGTGCCGACTTCGCACCGATGGCGGGGAGGGTGATGAGGGG
>JALZAW010000539.1 GCA_030948155.1 Candidatus Dormiibacterota bacterium
TTAGATGTCTGGGCGTCATCTGGCTGCCGCTGACGCTGGCAGTGAGACTGACTTTCGAACCACCGGAAGAGCCGCCGCAGGCGGCCTCCGCGACAAGCACCGCGACGGAGCTCAGAGCCAGCAGGTGGCGAAAAACGCGTGACATGATCAGCTCCTTGATGTAAAGGCTATGAGCCGGGGGAGCAGCTCCCCCCGGGACGGCTGAGCGAAAGGAGCTAGACGGGAGGGCCCCGGGAGAAGCCGGCTCGGGGGGGCCGACTGGACAGCCCGACGACCTGAGTCGTGGCCGCCAGGGTCCAGGCCGGCAGCGGCTGGGGCGTCTGGAACGGAGGCGTTGTGCCCAACGCTGCCAAGGCCGGGCCGAGCCGGCGCGAAAGCCAGCGCAGGACCAGGGCCGCCACCAGCGCCACCGGTTGCTGGGCCAGCAGGCCGGCGGCCAGAGCTCGGCTGCCCGGCAGAGCGCCCGCTTCCAGCGTCTCCTGGAGCACGAACACGATGACCTGCAGCAGCAGGAGAGCACTGAACAGCAGCGGCAGCGACCAACCCGGACCGTGAGCTCTGCCGCCGTTCTGAAGTCGAGCCAGCGCGATGACCGCCAGGCTGACCAGGAGGAGGGCGGCCAGGCCGCCGCCGACGAGGTGAATGGCGGCCGGAAAGTAACCGTGGCTGCCAGCCGCCGGCACCTGCCAGCCGTACGCAAGCAGATGGCCCAGCTGCGCCAGCAGCAAGGCCAGGCCGGCCACCATGGGGGCGACTGACCAGCGTCGCGGGAGTCGCAGTTGCCTGGATCCCAACATGCTCACCGCCAGCATAAGCAGCGCGGTACGGAGCTGGCGGGCAGCGGTTCGACTGCTGCGTGAGGACGGTGGTCGGTCCACCCAGCGCATGCGCGTTCAGCCGGCATGACTTCTGGCGGAACGTCTGACGGCAGCGGGTGCAGCGCCTTGTCATGGACAAAGTCGCCTAACCTGCGCTATCTCTTATCCCGCATGGTTCTAGTTCAGGTTGAGGGCTTCCTGCAGGTCGCGCGACTGGGCAGCGTGAGTCGGGCCGCGGAGGTTCTCCACGTGACCCAACCCACGCTTACCGCGCGCCTGCACGGCTTGGAGCAGGAGCTCGGCAGCAAGCTCTTCATTCGCACTCGCTACGGGATGCGACTGAGCGACGCCGGTCGGGCCTATCTGCCTCACGCCGAACGGATGGTGTCGGCGATGCGCAGCGGTCGCCGCGCAGTGGAAGAGCTGGCCACCGCTGTCGCGGGTCAGCTCCATCTGGCCGCCGCTCCAGCTGTCAGCACCTACATTCTGCCGTCAGTGCTGGAAAGGTTCGCGGCCCTTCATCCCCGAGTCGAGGTGATGGTGAAGACGGGCCATTCCGAGGACGTGCTGCGCATGGTGCTGAACGATCTGGCCTCGGTCGGCCTGGGCCGGGCGCTGCAGCATCCGGAAGTGGTGGCCAAGCCTTTTCACGAAGAGGAGCTGGTCCTGGTCGTGAGGCCCGGTCATCGGTTCGCAACCCGTTCCCGCGTCTCGCTCGCTGACGTGGGAAACGAGGAAGTGATCATGTTCGACCGCACCTCCAGCTACTACGAGATCACCCAGGCCGCGTTCGCCACGGCGGGAGTGAGCCTGCGCGGCTTCATGGAGCTTGACAACATCGAGGCGGCGAAGAAGATGGTGGAGCGGGGTCTCGGGGTCAGCCTGCTGCCGGCCACCGCCGTGGCCAAGGAGGTGGCCGAAGGGGAGCTGCTCCGCGTCGAGCTGAGCGGCGGCCCTCCCTTGCGCCGGGCGCTGGTGGCGATGCGGCGGCGAGACTCGGGACCGCCCTCGGGCATCACCGCGGCCTTTTTGGAACTGCTGCACACCTGGCGGCCCGAAGCTAGATATAGCAGGTCTTGATGGCTGGATCCGATCATGCTCGCACGGCGCATATCTACCTGTGCTACGGTGCCGGAGGAGAGCCACATCCAGCTCCGTTTGCCGGCACCGGCCGAGTGCAGCGATCCTGGCGTCTGCACTACGGATCGCCCAACAACCGAGAGGAGATACAGATGCGCCTGGTTGACACCCCCCTATTGCCGCCCGGGTTTCAGATCCCTGAGACGCGCTTCCTCCCTCCCTCGCAGGTCCTGCGCCAGAAGATGGAGAGCCAGCCCTACGTCTTCGGCCCGGGCATCTTCGATCCCCACGGGGCCGAGCTGGTCATGTATCACTGCCTGGACGCCGTCTACTTCAGCGGTTACTCGTTTGCGATTGGCCATCTCGGCACCACCGACATGGATCTGTATTCCAGCGTCGAGATCGCGGATGGCGCGCGACGGATAGTCAGCGCGCTGCGGAAGTTCCAGCTCACGATGGCAGTGGGCGACCCTGGCCAGGAGGTGCCGCCTCGTCACCTGGAGATCCCCCCAGTGGTGGCCG
>JALZAW010000540.1 GCA_030948155.1 Candidatus Dormiibacterota bacterium
GGGCGTGGATCTAGCCACGGTGCAGAAGATGGCGGGACACGCCTCGGCCTCCATACCGCCGGCTACGACCGACGGGATAGAGGGGTGCAGCGCCGAGCTGCTGCCGCCCTCCTGCACGTCCCCTACCTGCCGCCGGAGGACTGAGGCGTCCTTTGCTTACTAGCCTCCTTGTCCCCCACCGAAGGTTCGGCGATTCGTGTCAACGCACTCAGTCGGGCTACCGGTAGTCGGTGGGCTGCGCGTGACCGCCATGAGCTTCGCCCTGGAGTCGGTGCCCTTCCACCCATTCCCATATCGGGAAATGCTCGAAGCACTAGGAGCATAAGGGGGATCTGCCGTTGTCACAAAACCAGAGGTTGGGGAGGTTGACATCAGCGAGGCGGGCGCCCAGACTCGACATCGAGTCTTCCCGGTTTCAGTAGGGAGGTGCCTATGGCGGAACCACCGAAGACGGATCGGCTACCCCGGCTGGAGGGTTCACTCGACCCGAGCCCAGCTCTCCGGCGGGGCAGCCAGGCGAAGCTCCTGAGCTCTAGAACCTTCCTGGCGACCGATCGACGGCAGAAGGATGAAAACAGAGGGGTACCGGTAGCGGTGAATGAGGGGCCGGAGGTTTCCTCTCCGGCCCTTCCTTTTTGCAATCGGTGGTTGGAGAGGAGGAGGGCAAAGAGAGGACGACATGGCTCAGAACATCCAGGACGTGATGACACCCAACCCCTTCCTGGTCAGTACCGAGACGCCGGTAGCGGAGGCCGCGCGCATGATGCGGCAGGTCGACGTGGGCAGCCTCATCGTGCTCGAGGAGGGAGCTGTCTGCGGCATCGTGACTGATCGGGACATCACGATCAGGGCGGTCGCCGAGGAGCGTGACGTCCGAACCACACGCGTAGGAGAGGTCTGCAGCCGAGAGCCGCTGACACTTTCCCTGGGCGACAGCCTCGAGCAGGCCATCGAGGTGATGCGGACCCATTCGGTGCGCCGGTTGCCGGTGCTTGACGAAAAGGGGCGGCCGGCGGGCATAGTCTCGCTGGGCGATTTGGCCATTGAGCGCGGTGGTTCGCCTCTCGGCGACATCAGCGCGGCGCCTCCCACTCGCTGAGGAGAGGCTTAACCCAGAAATCGGCTCACCGCCGGGCTTAATCGTGCTGAGTAGCCGAAGAGCAGTTGGCTACGAGGGGGCACAGCTATGGCGACCTGGACTACCGAGTAGGAGGCGAGGGTTGAGGTGGACGAAGAGCTGAAGGGAGCCTTGATGGCAGCCCTGGTTGCAGCTTTTCCGGAGCCGAAGCCAGCACTGGTATTCGGCTCCGGGCGGCTCCTTGCCCGCCTTGAGGTGGAAGCCGATCACGAATTAGAGGCCGCGCGCCTGGCCGCGGACCGCTTTGCCAAAGCTATGGAGAAGGCGATCCTGGAGTTGCTCCCGCGCGGCGAGCGGTTGGAGAAACGCCGACTGCGACGGCGGAAGAGCGGGAGCAGCGAACGCTCTCGACCGCCAGTGTCAGGCTCGGCCGAGTCGTACTGCTGAGCCGACTCGCGCCGCGACTGTACCGGCGGAGGACAGACCCTGTTCGTCAGCCGCGCGGGCAGACGCCTGCGCCGCCAGCGCGGACCTGACCATGGCGACGCGCTAGCCATGAAGTCGTCTTGTCCGCGCCTGGCGGACCTCTCGCTCTGCATCGTTGAGGACCTCTTGGGCACGCTTAAGTAGCATGCTGATGTCGGGACAGGCGGGATGCTCGGCCCAGCGGCCGATCTCTCGCAGCTCGATACGCACTTGTCCGAGGTGCATCTCGATGTCTTGCAACCTGCGCGTCGCAGCGTCCGGCCCGCAGAGGTCGCCCCAGCGCTCCTCGCGCTCCTGCGAGGGGTGATTAGCCACGATGAGCCTCCTCTCCTAGCAGCGCGATGAAGAACCCTCCGCCGGACGACTATGCCGCTTGGAACGCCGGTTCAGGCACAGGAAGCCGCCAGGAGGGGCTGTAGTTAGCTCGTGATGGCAGACTGCACGGACCTGGACAAGCCGTCTCTGCGGCCCGGCTGGCCAGCTGAGGTGGCCTCTGGGCTCGGCTTACGCCGCCTCGGCCACGAGGTTCCCGAGCCTGACCAGGTTGTAGGCGGCGGTGGCCAGATCGGCCCAGAGTTGGTTGCGTTGGACCCCAATGTAACGCAGCTTGCGACCCCCGCCGACCACCTTCAGCCAGCCGAAGATCTCCTCCACCCGCTTACGAATACGTTGGCTGGTGGCGTAGCCGAGATGAGTGACGGTGCGGCCGTCGACCCGGCTGCCGCGTTGGGGATTGATGTTCTGGGCGACGTGGGGCGTGACCTCGAGAGCGCGGCAGCCGGCGACGAAGTCGCCGGTGTCGTAGTTCTTATCGGCACCCAGCGTGAGCCGGCCCTTGCGATG
>JALZAW010000080.1 GCA_030948155.1 Candidatus Dormiibacterota bacterium
GGCTATGCCCATCCCAACCGACGTCGCCGACCCTGAGCAAGTCGAGCATGCAGCTCAAGCCCTCGAGGACCGATTCGGCGAAATCGACGCATGGTGCAGACTGGTCAACACGCCGCAGTTCAACTGGTGCCGCTCCAAGCTTCCCAAGCATCCTCAGCCGGTGCCGCCAATTTTCCAGCCCGAGGTCCCAGCCGAAGCAATCTATTACGCCGCCCACCACCGTCGCCGCGAGATCTACGTCGGCGCCAGCACCGCTCAGGCCATCTTGGGCAACAAGCTGTCGCCTGGCTTCGCCCACTGGTATCTGGCCAAGACCGGCTTCACGTCCCAGCAGATCCAGGACCAGCCGTGGCGTCCTCGCTGGCCTCGCCGGGACGGTGGTGCTGTCCCTGCTCGCTGGAATCGAGACGCAGCTACGGGCCGCGCTCCCGTCTACGAGCCCGACCAGATGGCCGGCTGGTTAACCAATCGTCTCCTGGGGAGCCGGCTACCGCGACGACAGTGGGCGGCTACCTCTCAGCGTTGCAATCGATCGACGGGATCACCGCCGCGTAGTGGTGCCCATCGCTCTGTTGGTCCTTCCAGGCACATCGGCAGCGCCGACAGTGAGCCCAACCGCCAGGACTTGCCCCCGGATCGGTGAGCTCGTCACCACAGCGTCTACATCGGCAGTGGCGTTCTGCGATCGCGCTCAACGTGTCTCGTTGGTCGAACATGCGTACGAAGACGAAGACTCCGCTCCGCCTTGACGGGCCGCCGGAGGTACGGGAACCGCCAATTCGTCGGTCAGGTCATGCAGCACCTTCCAAAGGATCGATCCCCCTGGGTTCTGGAGATTGGGGTGGAGGACTGCAACCTGCTCCACGTCGGAAGCGCCATGGTGGGTCCGCCGTGTGTGTAGAAATCCAGCTGATCTGCTCGTTGAAGTTGGATAAGATCCGCGCCTTTGACTGTGTAGCGGGCACGTGCAAGTTGCCCCGGTCGGAGGAGCCATCGACCGGGGCCTCCAAGACCCCGCGCTGGGGCAGTGCTCATGTGACCGAAGCCCCAACTGGTGGACTATTGAGCGGTCCTCGGCGGCCTCCAATAAAAATGCTTGTGGTCGGCCGCGAGGTGCGCCCGATCGGCCATTGCCAGGACGGCTCCTGCAGCCACAGAACCCGCCATGTGAACCGCTTCAGCGATTTCTTCCTCGCTAGCTCCCATCTTCTTCGCACCCGCGAAGTGAGAGACCGCTCAAGGTTCGCAGTGGAACGCCAGCACAAGGGCCAGGTGCATCAGCTCCTTGGTCTTGGCGTCCAGGGCGCCGTCAGCATGGGCTTCTTTAAAATAGTCGGTGTAGCTCTGACTACCGTTGAAGTAACTTCGCCTGAGTTCGGGCATCCAAGGCCTCCTTCGCTGATGCGGGCTTCCCTCCACCGACGGTGTTGGCTCCACTCCGAGCCAGGGGAAGCGATGCCGGCGGGGCACTTTTCACAGCCTAGCAGCCCGACGCGTGCCGACCGAGCGCGCGAAGCGGAGGCCGCTGCCGGCGAGCTCTTACTCTGCAACGTGATGGTCGAGCAGGCTTCGGCAGGCGTCACCAGGGCGGGGTTCGTGGAACCGATCACTGCTCTCGCCCAGATCGACAACCCGGCTGGGGCCCTGGTTGCAAAGGATCATTTCGGGCAACTCCACCAGGCAGGCGCAGGGCTCCGGTCGGCGTCTCCATGAACAACGTCGCGATCGCTAGGGCGACGATGGGCGCGTCTCTCGGCTTCCATATCGTCTTTGCGGTACTTGGGGTCGGCATGCCGCTGTTGATGTCGGTGGCCGAGGGGTTGGCGCTGTGGCGACGCGACGAGACCTGGATGCTGCTCGCTCGGCGTTGGGCCAAAGCGTTCGGCATCCTCTTCGCGGTCGGAGCGGTATCGGGAACGGTGCTCAGTTTCGAACTTGGGCTCCTCTGGCCGCGATTTATGGCCTTTTCCGGATCGATCCTCGGGCTCCCCTTCTCCGCCGAGGGCTTCGCCTTTTTCATCGAGGCTATCTTTCTCGGGCTTTATCTATATGGCTGGGAGCGACTGAGTCCCCTCCTCCACTGGCTGACTTCGATTCCGATCGTGCTCAGCGGAGCGGCGAGCTCGCTCTTCGTGGTGATGGCGAACGCCTGGATGAACAGTCCGGCAGGCTTTCGCCTCGGCCCAAATGGCCAGCTGCTGAGCGTTGACCCAATGGCTGCCGCACTGAACCCGTCCACCTGGACTGAGGACCCGCACATGCTGGTTTCGGCCTACGTGGTGACCGGATTTCTGGTCGCCAGTGTCTACGCCGCCGGCCTACTTCGCGGTCGCGCCGACCTGGCTCACCGCCGCGGCCTCGCCGCCGGCATGACGATGGGGCTGCTCGCGATCGGACTGGCTGGTATCACCGGCGATGCCAGCGCCAGGTTCATCTACCAAGCGCAGCCGGCCAAGTTCGCCGCCATGGAGGGCCTTTACCGAACCCAGAACGGCGCGCCGAGCACGATCGGTGGGATCCCGTCTAATTCAGCGCACCGCGTGCTCTACGGCATTCAGATCCCGCACGCTTTGAGCTGGCTGGCGACCTTTGATTTCAACGCCCCGGTGCGAGGGTTGGACTCGTTCCCGCTGCGGGACCGGCCCAATCCGGTCCTAGTTCACCTGTCATTCGATTCGATGGTGGGCTTCGGGACCATGCTGGGATGCCTGGCAGTGGCCTTTTGGGGCCTCGTTCTCTGGCGCCGCCGGATTCCACTCTGGAGGCCGCTGCTGGTGGCGGTCGTGCTGGCGGGCCCGGCAAGCGTGGTGGCCATGGAGTCGGGCTGGTTCGTGACCGAGTTCGGGCGCCAGCCCTGGATCATCTATGGCATCCTGCGGACTTCTGACGGGGCCACCTCCGCTCCGGCCCTGGGACAGGCTTTCGCGCTCTTCCTTGTCGTCTACGCAGGGCTCGCTGTAACGACCGCCAGTTTGCTCCTGGCTTCGGCGCGGCACAACCGGGAGACCGGCCATGCGGACCCCCCCGCAGGCGGGCATGCGGGAACCGACTCATGAACTCTGCCCAGTTGCTCGCAGCCATACTCTGGCTGGCCCTCACCGCCTACGCGGTGCTGGCCGGCGCGGACTTCGGTGGGGGTGTCTGGGACATCTTCGCGACGGGGTCCCGGTCGGCCGAGCAGCGCCGGGCCGTGGCGGAGGCGATGGGACCGGTCTGGGAGGCAAACCACGTCTGGCTCATTTTCATGGTCACCGGGCTCTTCACGGTGTTCCCGACCGCTTTCGCCGTCCTGGCGACCGCACTGTACCTTCCCCTCACGGTCGCGCTGCTCGGCATTGTGCTGCGTGGCGCCGCCTTCGCATTCCGAGCCCACGCTCAGGAGGCGGTCGGCCCGCGCTCGCCCTGGGGTGTGGTCTTCGGAGGCGCCAGCATCTTGACCCCGGTCTTCCTGGCCATGGCAGCCGCCGCCGTCGGTGGAGGCTTCCTGATCGTCAACGGCAGCCGTCTGTCGTCGGGTTATTTCGCCGGCTGGACCACGCCCTTTGCCGTGATCCTCGGCCTCTTTGCGCTCGCCCTCTGCGCCTACCTCGCAGCCACATATCTGATGGTGGAGACTGAAGACCGGCCCGAGTTGTTCGCCGACTTCCGACGCCGTGCGGTGGCTGCCGGGCTGGTGTCAGGCGGATTCGGCTTGCTTGCCCTGCTCTTGGCGTGGCTGGAGGCGCCCCGGCTTCTCGACTACCTCACCGGGCGAGGGCTGCCGCTCTTCGCGCTGGCTCTCCTGAATGGACCGCTCGCGCTGTGGGCGGTGTGGAAGGGGAGGCCGGGAATCGCCCGCATGGCGGTGATCGGACAGGTCGTGCTGGTTCTGTGGGCGTGGGGAGTGGGGCAGTGGCCGTATCTAGTGCCACCCGGACTCACGATCGAGGCCGCGGCGGCTCCCGCGGGCACCCTCACCGGGATGCTAGTCGTCGTCGTTCTCGGCATGGCTCTCCTGGCGCCCTCTCTGTGGCTGCTGTTCTGGGTCTTCAAGGCCCGCAACCCAGCCATCTCCACCGCGAAGCCGAACTCTCCGAGCTGATGGACGTTCATCTGGAACAGATTCCGCGTCCCAAGGGCCCGGTCCGGAAGGAGCCCGAGACTGGACGGCGGCCGGCTTCCTGCTCGCCGCGGCCAGCTACTTTCGCGACCAAGGCGTCCATATCGACCGGGTCATGACCGATCGCGCCTACGCCTACACTCACTCTCGACTCTTCCAGCGCGCACTGACTGAGACCGGCGCCAGCCACAAGCTCACCTCCCCTGCGGCCACAAACCAACGGCAAGGCTGAGGCCTTCATCAAGACCTCGCTCCGGGAATGGGCCTACGCGCAGCTGTACCTCTCCAACGACGAGCGGGTCAAGGCGCTGCCGGTCTGGCTCGACTACCGCAACCATCACCGCACTCACACCGCACTCGAAAACCAGACCCCAATGGCCGTCCTTGTCAACAACGTTTCTGGGCAGTACAGCTAGTGCACTAACAGTGGAACGTTGACGGTCGGCATTGGCCTCGGCTGCCCCGGACCCCACCGCGCGTTATCAGCGGTCGCCAAATAGTGGTGGACTGCCGCAAGCAGTCCCGCTAAATAAAGGCCAACGCACGGAGCGACAGGCCTCCACCCGCGGCGGGCGGCACCCGAGCCGCCAGTCGTTACTCCTGTAATTCGGTCTCGGGACGGCTAGCATTGCTTGTGCAATGCAGAGGCGGCGCCTGATCGCAGTGGCCTTGATCGCGGCAGCTCTGCTCGGTGGGGCAAGCCGACTCTTCGCAAGCAACCCCAACTCCGGCTTGTTCCTGCTGGTAGGGGCCGCCTGCGCCGGTGCGGGCCTCCTGGCCGCGAGCTATGAGCTCGGTCCCCGAGCGCGCCTGCCGCAGCTCGGCGAAGGCCGCAGCCTGCTGGTTATCGCGGGCTCGCTGACCGCGCTGGCGACCCCCTGGCAGACGAGCTCGGACCCCCCTCACGCCGACTGCCGGCCACCGCGACGGTTCTGGGCCCCGGCCGTCGGCGCTATCGCCGCGCTGATTCTTGGGCTACTGGGCGCCTGCAGCCCCGCGACGAGCGGCACGAGTACGCCGACCCCAGGGACCCCGGCGACATCAGCGACGCAGAGCCCCAATTCCGCGGTCCAAGCGGTCATTCAGCTGGCGAACCAGGAGCAGCAGCAGGCCTTCGCCAAAGACAACCCCACGCTGATGCGATCGACGGCGACCGCGGCTTACTACGCCCAGCTTGCAGCACTCGCCAGCACGCTGCGCAGCAGCGGAGTCACCGCAATCCAGCTCCGCTCCGCAACTTTCGGCCAGATCGCGGTGCAGAGCACGACGGCTCAGGCGACCACGACAGAGACCTGGCAGGCGACGTTCACGGGCGGCTCGACCGCCACCAATACCAGCCTGAACTACTACAGCCTCGTGCTCGTTGGCAGCAGCTGGAAGATCAGCAGCGATACGCAACCCAGGACGAACGTCCCACCACCGAGCACTAGCCCGGGCAGCACCCCGGCGCCAAACCCGACGTCGAGCACCGCGCCGGCAGCGGTCGGTACGACCTCCCGCAACTGGTCGGGCTACGTCGCGTCCACGGGAACCTTCACCGCCGTGCGCGCGACCTGGACCGTGCCGACCGTGTCGGCCACCAGCACCGGGACGGACGCCACCTGGGTCGGAATCGGCGGCGCCGCCACGACCGATCTCGTCCAGGCAGGGACTCAAGCGATCGTCGACAACGGCGTCGTCCAGTACTCAGCCTGGGTCGAGACGCTGCCCCAGCCATCGCAGACCGTTCCCTTGACCGTCAGTGCCGGCGATGCGATCAAGGTGTCGATCACGCAGCAGTCGAGTGGCGCCTGGAGCATCGCCATTCAGAACGCGACAAGCGGCGGAGGCTACACGGGCACGGTCGCCTACACCTCATCGCTGTCGTCGGCTGAATGGATCCAGGAGGCGCCGACGTCCGGGGGCAAAGTCGTGCTGCTCGACCAGTTTGGCACCATCCAGTTCACCAACCTGTCCACGGTCGACAATCAGCAGACCGTTACTCCAAGTGCGGCCGGAGCGACGGCGGTCACCATGGTCAACAGCTCGGGAGTGACGCTTGCGACCCCCTCGGCTCTTGGGACCGGCGGCGCCAGCTTCAGCGTGACCAGGGGGTGATCGCTTGTGCACAGTAGACATTCCGAACTCAGCCGCCATGTCCCGCACACCAACCGCCATCGGCGGACGCAAAACATTAACTGACACTGGGGGACCCCGATTGTGGCAGGATTGCGGGCTGCCCGCCAGCGTGCTGCTCGCCGCCGGAACAGCTCCGGATGATGGTGGACGTGCCTGAGGGGTGATCGCTACTGATCGGCCGCGATCCAGGCGGCGATCTGGACCCGCGAGTTGAACCCAAGCTTGTTGAGGATGTTGCGGACGTGACGTTTGGGCTCGGCTATGCGACCCCGACTGCCAAGTCGTGGATCACCGGTAGCGTCAGCCACCCACTCGGCGCTCCATTCGGAGACCGTTGGGGCTGTGCTCAGGCCCTTCACTGAAATGCCTCACACCAGCGGCGCCATGCGGCTCTAGGGGGCTATGGCTTACGACTGAGAAAGTTGAACTGGCAGTGCCTTCAGGCGGTGGTTCGGGGGGCGCTGGTTCAGTGCGTCCGCCTTCCGGGACCGCGTCGTAGTTCGGCAGAGCGCTGGCTGTCGGGTTCTGCCGACTCACCCAAGCCGGTCCAGGAAGCCAGCCGCCGCGGCGGTTGGCCCTCACGCCGCGCCGCCCAGAGCGTGCTCAAAAGGCTGGTCAAGAGCAGAAGCGCCACCAGCCAGAGAAGCCCTGTCACATCGGCGCGCGAGCGCGCCGGCGGGAGCAGAACCGTGTTGCTGAAGGTGCCCCAGTAGAGGAACTGGTCCTGACCGTAGGCCGACACCCAGAGCAGAAAGCCAATCACGGCGCCTGCACCCAACCAGGCCAGGCCCGCCCCCCGCCGGCCCAAACGCACAAGGCCCAACCCTGGCAGGAGGGCCCAGCCGAGCACTTCAGGGAGTCGAGGCGGGACGGCTTCGTCCTGGCTGCGCCGAGCCGCCTCGCCTTCGGCGGCCACCAGGAAGCTGATTGCGGCAACGTACCAACCGACAGCGAGCAGGTCAACGACCCGGAAGAACAGCGTGGCCGCTCTCATCGACGCCATTCAAGCTTTCCTCGATGGCTGGAACGTCAACAAGAAGCCCTTTGCATGGGTCAAGTCCGCTGAGCAAATCCTGGTCAAGGCCGACCGTCAACGTTCCGCTGTTACGCTGCACTAGTGTCCTGCGCCGTGGCGGCGGCTCTCGCCCTTCGTGTCGCTCTGCGGCGTCGGCTTTCTGGGCAGGCTCAGCTATGGCTGGAAAATCGAGCTCTGCCCAATTGCCGCGATCCGGCCGATGGCTGAACTACCACTTCGGGCAACCGCCCTTCGCCGCGGGATCCGCCTCGAGGTGTTCACCCTCGCCTGGATGGCGGCCGAGGCTGTTCTCGCAATTGGCGCCGGCATTGCTGCGAGAAGCGTCTTGCTTACAGCCTTCGGAGCCGACAGTCTGATCGAGTTGTTGAGCGGCGCCACCCTGCTCTGGCGCCTACGCGTGGAGGCGCGCGGCGTCGGCGGCGAGCGTCTGGAGGCGGTCGACAGGCGGGCGATCTGGATCTCGGCGACCCTCCTAGTCCTGCTGTGCACCTATGTCACTCTCACATCGGCGGCCGGACTTCTATTGCGGGTGGAGCCCGAACGGTCCTGGCTCGGCGTCGCGGTGGCGGGCGCCGCGGTGCTGGTGATGCCTTGGCTTGCCAGACGCAAGCGAGCCGCCAACCAAACGATCCAGAGCCCGGCGCTGCGCGCCGACAGCGCGGAATCGGCCACCTGCGCCTACCTCGCCGGCGTGACCCTTATCGGCGCCGCCGTGAATGCGCTTACCGGGCAGTGGTGGGTGGAATACCTGGCTGCCGTTATCCTCCTGCGCTGGCTGATTCCGGAAGCGCGCGAGGCTTTGGAGGCCGCCCGAGCTGGCAAGACTCGGTGCGAAGACGAGTGACATGGGCGACTACAGTCACGGCCATACCGAGATGACCGGCAGCCGCGAGTCGCCTTTGGCGCGGGCGCTGCTGATCCTGTTGGTCGAAACCGGACGCCGTGCCGACGACGGGTGCGGCTACACCCAAAACCGCGGCGGTCGTGCCGCCTTCCCCTGAAACCGATCATGCGACGGCCTCTACGGTGACTCTGTAGCCAAGCTGCTCAAGACGGCGGATCGAGCGTTGTGCAACGGAATCGCGGTGGCGTTCGTCCCAGTGTTGCGGTCCCAGGTCGAGGAAGTGGGCGCCATCGTGAAGCATGTGGTAGATGGCCACCAGCATCGAGTGGGCGATGGCGATCTGGGCTGGCTTTGCGCCTCGGCGGGCGGCAAGACGACGGTAGCGGGCGGCGAAGAATTGGGCTCGGCCGGCTCGGACGGCACCCAGGGCGGCCTCGACGAGGGCCGAACGGAGCCAGGGATTGCCGGCTTCGACCGACTCCTTGGTTTCTGTTTGAGCGCAACTGCAGTCACGTTAGCGGCAAGACGCGTTCTCTCGTCAGCCATACGGCCGCAGCTAACACCTCACCGCTGGCCGTCTGGAGGCAAGCTCATCGTGAACCTCCACTCGCCTGGTTGGTGCGTGCGAAGCCCGTGTTAGCCGACACACAGCCGGTAGGTGCGGGAGAGGTGAAAGCTGGAAGAGATTGAAATCCGAAGCGTTGATCATGAGGAGAGGGAAGGATGGGTGATCCGGAGAGGCCGGAGGTGGTGGTGGTCAGCGGCGCATCTGGCGGCGTCGGACGGGCAGTTGCTCATGCGTTCGCGAAGCGCGGGGCGCACATCGGACTTCTGGCCCGGGGTCATCGAGGCTTGCATGATGCCTCCGAGGAGGTGGAGTCTCTCGGCGGCAAGGCTATGCCCATCCCAACCG
>JALZAW010000541.1 GCA_030948155.1 Candidatus Dormiibacterota bacterium
AGCGCGGGTGCCAGCTGAGTGGATGGGCCGCTTGGCAGAGTGGCGCCGCCACTGGTGGGCGCGGGGCGCCAAGCCGTCTCGGGCAGCGGCCGGAGGATCTCGTCCAGGTTCGGCTCGGCTGCTGTCAGGAGGGCAGGCGCCGCCGCCTTCTTGGGCCTCCGCTTGGCCGCCGCTTGGGACCGGCCGACCAGCTCTTCCAGCCGCCGGCGCTCGGCGTAGGCGCGCCGACCGCCGCGAGCCGCGGCGAGCAGGATGCCGCCGGGGCTGAGGCGGAACGCGAGGACGAGGCCCAGGAGAAGCGAGAGCAGAAGCAGAAGGACAGCGCCGGGACCGCCCCCCAAGCTGCTCAGCGGGTGCTCGATCAGCTGGCCCGCCGCTCCACCGGCCGAAGCTGAAGCAAGGCTGAGCAGGCCCAGGCAGGCCAGGGCCGCCGCCACGGCGGCCAGCGCCGGCAGCGGACCAAGCGGCGGCGGGTGAGGCCAGATCAGGTAGACGCTCAAGGCGAGCACTCCCGCCGTGGGCAGGAGCCAGCCGTAACCGAATCCGGCGAAGAGCAGGTGGCGCAGGTTGGTGAGCATCGGACCGCCCGAATAGACCATGGCGAGCAGGCTCAATAGGCTCAGAAAGAGGAGGAGGATGCCGCTGCCTTCGCGAATTTGCACAGGCGTGAGCTGGGGAATTCGGCGCCGGCGGGCACCGCCGCGGGGACGAGCCGAGCGGTTGCTCCTGGAATTCAGGCGGGGGCGTGAGGTACGGGCTGTGCTGCGACGCATGGAGGAACTTGGAGGAACTCTCCCTCTAGCGCGGATTATAGGCTTCGCTCGCCGCCTGGGGCTCCGCTGCGGCTCTGGCTAGACCTCGGTGACCAGCGGCACGACCATGGGGCGGCGACCGGTCTTCGTCCAAAGCAGCTGGGAGACGGCGTCATGGACCGCCTCCTGCAGCAGCGAGCGGTCCGGCCGCCGCCCGGCCCCAGCGACCGCTGCCGCCACAGCCCTGGTCGCCTCCTCCTGGAGGTCCGCTGCGGGGCCGCTGGCGATGAAGCCGCGCGAGGTTACCTCGGGGCCGAGCCGGATGGCGCCGGTATCTCGGTCGACACCCACAGTCGCCACCACCAGACCATCGGCCGCCAGATGCTGGCGATCGCGGAGGACTGCCTGGCCGACATCGCCGATGCCCAGGCCATCGACGTAAACCAAACCCGCCACATTTTCGGCGGTCTTCTTCAACCCTTCCGGCGTGACCTCGATGACATTCCCGTCCTCGGCCAGGAAGACTCGCTCCCTCGGGATGCCCGAAGCAACCGCCAACTCCGCGTGGTGGTGCAGCTGGCGATACTCGCCGTGGACCGGTACAAAGAACCGCGGCCGGACGAGCTCGATCAACTCGCGCAGCTCGTCGCGATAGGCATGCCCGGAGACATGAACGTGCCCCACCTCGGAGTAGAAGACACGTTCGGCGCCGTTGCGGTACAGGTTGTTGATGGTGCGGTTGACGAGCCGCTCGTTCCCGGGTATGGGCCGCGCCGACAGGACCACCCAGTCGCCGGAGCGGACGTTGACCACCGGGTGCTTCTGCGCTGCGAAACGAGCCAGAGCCGAAAGCGGCTCGCCCTGACTGCCGGCTGTGAGCAGCACCAGTCGCGGGTCGTCGCCGGCCTTCTCCAGCTTGACAGTCAGGTTCTCCGGTACCTCGAGGTGGCCGAGCTCCCGAGCCACCTGGAAGGCGTTGCGCAGGCTGCGGCCGGCTACCGCCACCCGGCGTCCGTGCTCGGCTGCCAGTCGGACAGCAAGCTGGATCCGATGGATGTTGGAGGCGAAGGAGGCGACCACAATCCGGCCGGGGGCTTCAGTGAAGATCCGCTCGAACTCCGGCACCAGGTCGCGCTCCGAGCCGCTGTGGCCCTCTCGCTCAGCGTTGGTGGAGTCGCTCAGCATCAGCAGCACGCCCTGCTCGCCCAAGCGACGGAACCGCTCCAGGTCCGTGGCTCGGCCGTAGGGTGGATCCGCCTCCAGCTTGAAATCGCTCGTGTAGAGCAGGCGGCCGATGGGGGTTTCGATGATCAGGGCCGCGGCATCCGGGATGCTGTGGCTCACGGCAACTGTCTCGATGCTGAAGGGACCAAGGCCAACCCGATCGCCCAGCCGCACTTCGCGCAAATCGCTCTCGCGGAGAATTCGGTGCTCGCGCAGCCGCGACCTGGCCAGCCCCAGCGTTAACGGAGTGCCGAAGACCGGCACGTTGAGCCGCTTCAGGAGGAAGGGCAGACCGCCTATGTGGTCCTCGTGACCGTGGCTCAGAAAGATGCCGTGGACCTTGCGACCGGCTTGGAGCAGGTAGCTCGGGTCGGGCAGGACCAGATCAACGCCGGGCATCTCGTCCTGGCCAAACATGAGGCCGGC
>JALZAW010000081.1 GCA_030948155.1 Candidatus Dormiibacterota bacterium
GGCACTTCGCCCAACCGCCTGAAGTCCACTCTCGGCATCGCTGACGACGGCCAGCGCGACGGGGGTTACGAGCGCCGCGATACCCCGCTGGTGGGCGAACTGGCAACTGCCTCCAAGCGGCGCGGAATCCGCCCCGCCAGATAGCTCTTGCGGCCCGCCACCACTCCCTGGGCGATCGCTTCAGCCATCAGGACTGGCTTCTCCGCTTTGGCCACCGCCGTGTTGACCAGGACCGCGTCAGCGCCCAGCTCCATCGCGAGCGCCGCATCGCTGGCCGAGCCGATGCCCGCATCGACGACGACCGGGACGCCCGCCGCTTCGATGATCAACTCGATCTGGCGCTGGCTGACCAATCCCTGGCCCGAGCCGATGGGCGAGCCGAGCGGCATGACCGTCGCGCAGCCGACCGCCTCCAGGCGCCTCGCGAGGACCGGGTCGGCGTTGATGTAGGGCAGAACCGTGAACCCCTCTTTGACCAGCGCCTCAGCCGCCAGCAGCGTCTCGATGGGATCGGGCAGCAGATAGCGCGGATCGGGTATCACCTCGAGCTTGACCCAGTCGGACAGACCCATCGACCGCGCCAGACGAGCGATCCGGATCGCCTCCTCGGCGGTCTGGCAGCCAGCCGTGTTGGGCAGGATGCGGTAACGCCGCCAGTCAATCGCGTCCAGGAGAGTCTTCCGGTTGGGATCATCGAGATCGAGGCGACGGAGTGCCACGGTGATCAGCTCAGCGCCTGACGCCTCCAGCGCCGCGACCATCTCCGCGTCAGAACTGTATTTGCCAGTGCCCAAGAACAGCCGCGAGCGAAGCTCGACTCCGGCTATGAGTAGCGAATCTGTTTCTACTGCGATGGCCACGCTCTCAACTCTACGCGCGGTCCTCACAGCCTCCTCACGCGTGCAGAGGCCGCCGATTGGGCAGGCCTGGCCGGCGCGGAAACTCGTCAGGCGTCGGCCCCACTTTGCTGACCGCCAGGATGACACCAGCGCTCCTCGCCGCGCTTGGTGCGGGCAGCACAGTCACGGGGCCTCCCCCCAGCAGGCCGACCGCCCCGCCGTCCGGCTCCGGCCGCGACTTCAGAGCCAGCAGCCGGCCCCCCACCCTGACGAACGGCAGGCATAGCTCGGCCAGCACCGGGAGCGCGGCCAGCGCCCGGCAGGTGGCCACATCGAAGGTCTCGCGCAAGCTCGTGTGGGCTGCCGTCTCCGCCCGTTCGGAGATCACGCGCACGTTCATCAGGTCGAGCCTGGCGACGCAATGGATCAGGAAGGCTGTCTTGTTGTGCTCTGCTTCCAGCAGCGTCACGTCCAGATCCGGCCGGGCCAGGGCCAGGGGCAGGCCTGGCATCCCGCCGCCGGAGCCGACGTCGATCAGGCTGCGCACGCAGTCCAGGTGGGGCAGCAGCACCAGGCTGTCTTCGACCAGCGCCAGATCCGGCCGGCTGGCCAGCCCCGGCCAGCCGGCCAGCAGGCGCGTGTACGCGGTGAGCTTAGAATCCAAGGCGTGCCGATCTACGAGTATCGCTGTCAGGATTGCCAGGGCAGATTCGAGCGTCTGATCTCCTTCTCTGAGCGCGGCCGGTCGCAGGTCTGCCCGAGCTGCGAGTCGCTTCGCACCTCGGTCCAGGTCTCGAGCTTTGCGGCGGTCGGCGCCGCCAGCGAGTCACGCAGCCTGCCGATGGCTCCCCAGGCCGGTGGTGGCTGCTGCGGCGGCGCCTGCGGCTGCGGTCACTGACGCCGGCCTAGCTCCAGAGGTGCGGCCGAAGAGCCCGGCCGCACCTCTAGCTCGCTGATGCTGCTCCCGGTCAGCCACCGGGTGAACGAACGCGGCCACCTGGAAATCGGGGGCTGCGATCTGATCGAGCTGGGCCAGCGTCACGGCACGCCGCTCTACGTCTACGACGAAGCCACAGTGCGCTCTCGTTGCCAAGAGTTCGTGGCTGCGATGGGCGAGCGAGGCGAGGTGCTCTACTCGGCGAAGGCGTTTGCCTCCCCAGGCTTTTTACGGATAGTCGCGGGCGAGGGTCTGGGTCTTGACATCGTCTCCGCGGGCGAGCTGCACATAGCGCTGAGGGCTGGTTACCCGACCGATCGCATGTACTTCTTGGGCAACAACAAGAGCGAGGAGGACGTGGCGGCTGCCTGCGCGGCCGGCGCCACGCTGGTGATCGACGGCTTCCACGAGTTCGAGCTGCTGCGGCGGGTGGTGCCGGCAGGACGCCACATGCGCTGCCTGCTGCGCGTCTCGCCAGGTGTCGACGCCCAGACTCACGCGTTCATCGCCACCGGCCAGCTGGACTCCAAGTTCGGTTTCTCGATCGAGTCGGGCGCCGCTCGGGCGGCGGTGGAGCAGGCCCTGGCGCAGGATTCGATCCAGCTCGAGGGGCTTCACTCCCACATCGGCTCGCAGATCTTCGATCTTCACGGACACGTCCAGGCGCTGGAGATCATCCTCGACCTCACAGCCCAACTCAAGCTCGAGCTGGGCTATGAGCCGCACAAGCTTGGCGCCGGTGGCGGTCTGGGCATCGCCTACACCGACGGCGACGATCCGCCCACGCCGAGGGAGTTCGTCGGCACCCTGCTGGCGGCACTCGAGACAGGCGCCGCCGAGCGTTCGCTGCGCCGACCGGCGCTGATCGTGGAGCCGGGTCGGGCAATCGCCGGCCCGGCCGGCGTCGCGCTCTACACAGTCGGTTCGATCAAGGACATTCCGGGCGTCCGTCGCTACGTCTCGGTCGACGGCGGGATGGGCGACAACATCAGGCCCAAGCTCTACGGCGCGCGCTACCAGCCGCTGCTGGTCAGTGATCCTGAGGGCAGGCCCACAGAGACCGTCACCATCGCCGGCAAGTACTGCGAGTCGACGGACATCCTGGTCACGGACGCCAGGCTGCCCAATGTTCACAGTGGCGACATTCTGGCGATCCCCGCCGTGGGCGCCTATTGCCTCTCCCTGGCCAGCCAGTACAACGGCCTGCCGAGGCCGGCCGTCGTTATGGTCGCTGACGGCCACGACCGCCTCATCCGCCGCCGAGAGACCTACGACGACCTGCTGGCCGCCGAGGTTCTCTAGCGGAGGCGGGACAGATCGCCGCCAGGCAGGGCGTCAAGGCCGAGCCAGCGCGCAGGCCTACGCTGATCCTCTGTCACAGTCCGCTTGTCGGTCCGTCCACCTGGAGCGCCGTCGGCAGCGTTCTTCGGGAGCGTCGGTGGCAGGTGGTCATCCCTTCCCTGCTTGGCGCGGACGGGCGACCTCCGCACTGGCGCCGCTTTGTCCAAATGGCGGCGGCTGCCGCACCCGGGCCGCCGGCCGAGGTGGTGCTGGTCGGTCACAGTGGAGCCGGACCCCTGCTGCCCCAGATAGCTGCCTCGCTGCGTCCACGCGCTCGCGGCTACCTCTTCGTCGACGCCGGCCTGCCGCATCCGACCGAGCCGACGCCAGTTGCTCCGCCAGAGTTCCTGGCTCAGCTGCGGGCACTGGCGACCGGCGGCCGGTTGCCGCCCTGGTCTGAGTGGTTTGGCGAGGACGCCCTGCGTTCGCTGCTCCCTGACGACGCCCAGCGCGCTAGCGTCACGGCTGAGCTCCCGTCTCTGCCGCTGGCCTACTTCGAAGAGTCGCTGCCCGCGGCAACCTGGTGGCCCGATGCGCCCTGCGGCTACCTGTGGTTCAGCGAACCGTACGCATCAGCGGCTGCTGAGGCGCGAGGCCGCGGCTGGCCGGAGGTTCACCTGCCCGGTCACCACCTGCATCTCCTGGCCGACCCGGGCCCTGTCGCTGACGCGCTCGTTCAATTGCTCGAGCGTGGCTGATCCATCACATTCCAGCCGTCGATTCGTCAGCGTCGCAGGACTCGCCGAAGCATCTCCACCGCGGATTCCACCTCGGCCGAGGTGGTGTCGTAGCCGAGGGTGAGGCGGAGGCTGCCGAGGGCCGACTCCAACGGGTAGCCCGCCGCCAGCAGCACGTGCGAAGGATCGAGCGAGCCCGAGGCGCAGGCCGAGCCGCTGGAAGCCGCTATGCCTGACGCGTCCAGTGCGAGCAGCAGATCCTCGCCCCGGCGCTGGCTGAAGACGGCAGTGGCGTAGTTGGGGAGCCGCGGTACACCGCCCGTGGGCTCGCCGCCGCAGTCGTTCAGAGTAGCCAGCAGTCGCTCGGAGAGATCGGCGACGCGCTCCTTCTCACCTGCTCGACGCGTTGCGCAGATGCTGAGCGCCGCAGCCACCGCAAGCGCCGAGCCGACGTCCTCCCGGCCCGCCCGCCGGCCCCACTCCTGCGGCCCGCCGTAGACCAGCGGCTCGAGCCGCACGTCCTGCCGCCCGTACAGCAGACCGCCGGGGCCGGCCCCGAGCTTGGCGCCTGAGAAGGAGGCCAGGTCCACCAACTCCAGCGGTGCTCGCAGCCAGCGGGGCCCCTGGCAGCAGTCCAGGTGCAGGAGCGCTCCCCGGGCCTGCGCGACAGCAGCGACCTGGGCCACCGGCTGCACGGTGCCCAGCTCGTTGTTGGCGAGACCCAGGGAGATCAATCCGGCCTCGGCAGGCACGAGCGAGAGGTCGGCCGATCCCGAGCGATCGATGGGCAGGAGTACCACCGGCTTGCCCTCGAGCTCCAGTTCCCGGGCCGCACCCAGCACTGCCTGGTGCTCACCCGCCCACGTGACCACGCAGCGGCCCTCCGGCAGCCGGCGGCCGGCGCCCAGGAGCGCCAGGTTGACAGCCTCAGTTCCCGAGGCGCAGAAGGCCAGCTCCGCCTGGCTGACTCCCAGCGCCAAGGCGGCGCGATCCCGCGCCGAATCGAGCGCGGCGCGGGCCGTCTGGCCGGGGTGGTGCAGACTGGACGGGTTCCCCCAGGGGGCGCCGGCCCGCGCGGCAACCGCTTCCGGAAAAACCGGCGCGGCGCCGGCGTCGTCGAGGTAGATGCGGCTCAGGAACGCTCTGAACGGGCCTGGGCGAGCTCGGTCAGACTGCCGTTCCAGTCCTTCAGCCAGAGATGGAGGTCCAACACCTCGTCGGCCTGGATCGGGTCGCGGGCGGGCTGGCCCTCAGCTGCCTCCTCCGCCTGGAGAGGCACGAGACCCGCGTACTCCTCTTCGCCTCCGGCTACGCTGTCGCCCTGGATCACCAGCAGCACCACGAACTCGGCCTTACAGGCTGCGCAGCCCACCTGGATGGTGTAGCGGTTCTCCACCTGGCGCAGCAGACGGAGGTCGCAGTCGGTCAGGTTTTGACCGCAGACCGGACAGTTGTAGTAGCGGGCCCGAT
Organism: Candidatus Dormiibacterota bacterium; assembly: GCA_030948155.1. Taxonomy (GTDB): domain Bacteria; phylum Chloroflexota; class Dormibacteria; order Dormibacterales; family Dormibacteraceae; genus Dormiibacter. The sequence continues at coordinate 5,265 of JALZAW010000081.1, forward strand.
CCCTGATGAAGTCCAGGAACATCACTCAGGCTCCATCGTACGGCGCCGACCCTCGATGCAAACGCAGCCATCGGGGCCGACGCGGGCGGAGTGGAGAGTACCCGCCGGCAGCTCCATCCGGTCCCCGGCCGCCAGGTGCAGCACCCGCTCGGGAAGGACGAAATCGATGGCGCCTTCAAGGCAGTAGAGGATCTTGGTGTAGGGATGCGTGTGCTCGGCGTAAATGTCGCCGGGACCGTTGGACCAGCTGTAGCAGCGCTCCGCCTCCGCTTCAAGCTTCGCTCTGAGTTCGCTCGGCGAGCTCATGAGTGCCGGATCCTGACGGTCACTGGGCGATCCTACAATCGGCGCGGTGACCAGGATCCAAGTTCACAGCGACCGTCGAGAGCAGATGCTGGATGTGACCGACCAGGTCCGGGCTGCGATCCGTCAAGCCTCCCTCGATGAGGGCATCTGCCTGGTGGCCACGCCGCACACCACCTGCGCAGTGACTGTCAACGAGGGCTGGGATCCTGCCGTCCAGAAGGACGCACTCCAGCATCTGCGCCAGCTCATCCCGCAGCACGCCGGATTCGCTCACCAGGAGGGCAATTCGGACTCCCACCTGAAGGCGATGGCGCTGGGCAATAGCGCCAGCCTCCCGGTCAGCGGTGGTGAGCTTCAGCTGGGCCGCTGGCAGGCAATCTTCCTCTGTGAGTTCGACGGCCCGCGGCCGCGGGAAGTCTGGGTGGTCGTCGGCTGATGCTTTCGATCCTGCGCCGATACCGAGCTGGAGAGCTCAGCGAAAGCGAGGCCGAGCGGTTGCTGCGTCGCAGCCAACTGGAGGAACTGGCTGGACAGGCCCGGTTGGACCTGGGCCGCCAGGCTCGGCGCGGCCTGCCTGAGGTGGTGCTTGCCGCCGGCAAGACGCCCGGCGACACAGCCCGGCTGACGGTCAGGCTGGCGCAGGAACAGGGACAGGGTCTGGCCAGCCGGCTCTCCGCCGACCACTGGCCGGAACTGGAGACGGCGGTCGGAGCGGCGGGCTTGGAGCTGCACCGCCACGTCAACGCCGCACGCGTCCTGCAGCCCGGTTTCTCCCCACCCACGGTGGACGCGCGGATAGCGGTGATCACCGCGGGAACGTCGGACCTCTCGGTCGCTGAAGAGGTGCGGATGCTGGCCCTGGCCGGGGGCATGGAGTGCCGCCTGGTGGCGGATGTGGGTGTGGCGGGTCTCCACCGCCTGGTGACGCCGCTGTCGAGGCTGCTGGAGTGGGAGCCCGATGTGATAGTCGTCGCCGCCGGGATGGATGGGGTTCTGCCGGGCCTGGTGGCCGGTCTGACCGACCGGCCGGTGATCGGCGTCCCGGTCTCGACAGGCTATGGGCTGGGCGGCAGCGGGGAAGCGGCGCTGCTGACGATGCTCCAGTCCTGCAGCACGGGTTTGGTGACCGTGAACCTTGACAACGGCATTGGCGCCGGCGCCGCCGCCGTTCTCATTGCCGCCCGCGCGGCCCGCCGCGGCGCCGAGGCGGTCGAAAGGCGGCAACCACCACCACCACCAGTGCCGCAACCACCAGAAACAGCAACGCCGCAACGGTGATCACTATCCAGTAGCGGCTCAGATCCGCCCCGCCGGGCAGCGCGTAGAGCAGCGCAAGCAGAAGAACCAGCCCGACGAGAGCTACCAGCAGCCCGGGAAAGCCGCTTCGCCTGCGCCCGTAGAAGAACAGCCAGAGTCGGCTGGGCCGGCGCCGGGCCGGGCGTCCAGGCCGGCTCACGGCAGGCGCTCCAAGAGCTCGCTCAGCTTTCGGATGAACGGGATCGGGGGCGGCGGCTCGGCGTCCGTCAGCTCGGTGCAGATGATCGCATCGAGTCCTGCCCGACAGGGTCCGTCGTAGTCCTCGCGCGGCCTGTCGCCGATGTACAGGGCCCGCCCTGGCTCCACCGCGAGCTTCATCAGCGCCGCCAGGTACACCTCCTTAGCCGGCTTGCGCTTGCCGATCTCGGAGGAAAAGACCACTGCGTCGACAAGGTCGCTGAATCCGTTCAGCGCCAGCTGCCGGTGCAGCAGCTCCGGCGGAAAGGGAGCGTTGGAGGCGATGCCCAGCCGGTAGCCGCGCCGGCGGAGCGTGCGCAGGGTAGTGAATGCGGTGGGCGCCGGACGGACAGCACTGGCCCAGCACGCCTGCTCCAGCTCCATGATGCGCCAGAGCGTCTCGGCCGGAACCTCCTGGCCGGCCCGCTCCCAGCCGGCCTCGTAGTGAGCGAAGTAATCCATCTCGCTCTCCTCCACATCACTCAGAGATGCCTCCAGCGGCTCCAGGACGTTCTTCAGCAGCCACTCCGGTGGCGGGGCGTGCGGCCCCAGCCAGGGTCGAACCTGCTTCAGGACCTGAAGCAGGCAGGCACGGGGATAGTCGAAGGTCACCAGCGTCTGCCCGTAGTCAAAGACGACTGCCGCAACGCGATTGCCCCGGCTCATGCCGTGGGGGCCTTGGCGGGGCTGTACATCAGGGCTGTGGGCGTCAGAATCCCAACTGCGAATTGGAAGGCATCCTAGTCATAGGCAGGCTAGCGGCAGGGCCCGGCCGTTGACTGGCGGGCGATTGCCGCACCCGAACTCTAGATTGAGAGATGTGGAAGCAGGGACGGAGCCGCTGGGTAGTTCGCAGAGGAGCGCTGTACGCATAGTTCCCTGGGGCAAGGATGACCTGGGGCTTCTCCGGAAGGTGATGGGGGCCCCGCGATGACGCATCACCTCGGGGGTCCCGAGAGCGAGGCGAAGATTGCTGCCCGTCAGTTGCGTTATGAGCGGCTATCCGACTCGGGCCAGGGCAGGATGTTCAAGATCGAGGACGCGGTCACCGAGGAGGCGGTCGGGTCGGTCGGATACTGGGAGCGAACCTGGCGAGGGCAGCAGGTCTACGAGACCGGTTGGTCAGTGCTCCCGGCGTTTCAGGGCCGGGGCATCGCCAGCGGGGCCACCGCGCAAGCCATCGCCGGGGCCCGCTCGGAGCGGATGCACCGGTTCCTCCACGCCTTTCCGTCCGTCGACAACCCACCCTCCAACGCCGTCTGCCGGCGGCTCGGCTTCACCCTCCTGGAGGAGTGTGTGGTCGAGTACCCGCCGGGCAACTTCATGCGCTGCAACGATTGGCGACTCGATCTCTTCAGCGAAAAGCTAGGCTGACCAAGTGAGCGCCGGCCCCGGTTTCACTCATCTGGACGAGCACGGTGCCGCTCGGATGGTGGACGTCGGTGCCAAGCCCGCCACCCAGCGCGAGGCCGTGGCCGAGTGCCGGGTGCGGCTGTCGCCCGCCAGTGTCACGGCCATCGCGAACTCGCAGCTGAGCAAGGGCGACGCGCTGGCGGTGGCCCGGCTGGCGGGCATCATGGGGGCCAAGAGGACTAGCGAGTTGATCCCGCTCTGCCACCCCCTGCCGCTCTCCAGCGTCGAGGTGAAGCTGGAGTTGGAGGAGTCGGCGGTCCGGATCGAGGCGACCGCCAGGGTGACGGGCCAGACCGGCGTCGAGATGGAGGCGCTGACGGCCGCCGCCGTGGCCGGCCTGGCCCTCATCGACATGGTGAAGTCGCTGGAGAAGGGTGTTGAGCTGCAGTCTGTGCGGCTGCTGAGGAAGGCGGGTGGTCGCTCGGGCGAGTGGACCCGCCAAGCCGGATGAGAGCTGCCGTGCTCACGGTCTCCGACCGGGTAACTGCCGGCCAGATGCGGGACTCGAGCGGTCCGGCGC
>JALZAW010000542.1 GCA_030948155.1 Candidatus Dormiibacterota bacterium
CTCTGGCTTGAGCCGCCGCAGGCGGCAGCGACGCCGAGCGCGAATAGGGTCAGCAGGGCTCGGGTCAGGAGCGCGTGCCGCGCAGAGCGCCAGCCGGCGTGTCGCACTTGCTTGATTGACGACGCCCTCACAGCTCAACTCTCCTTAACTGGAACACCAGATCAGCGACCGCAATTAACCAAGCGTCGCGGTCACCCAGACTCTCGTCGCATTGTCGCGCAATTGGGCGCGCTTGGGGCGGTAAAAACCATTCCCTTGCTGGTTGCTGTGATGGGCGTCCGGCCGCGGTCGACCCAGCTTCTCGCCCGAGCGGCCCTGGGGCAACCGTGCGAGCGTCAGAGTCTCGGAGCATCACAACGTGGGCGCGTGTGGCCAGCACGCCTTCCGGCAGCGGCGGCACCCGTCACAGGCCGGTAGCCGCTGCGTCTGCCAGGAGCGGTTCGACACTCAAAGTTACAGCGGTATCAGAGGCTGGCACGACTGCCGTCGTTAAGTCGATTGATGTCTGTCGCGAGTTCCTTCGACTTTCGACTGACAGATCCGCCACCGGTCCCTGCGTCGCGGCCGTAGATTAGCTGCTTCCGTGTCCGCCGGTCCCGACTCATCAATGGCCCAGGCCGCCGCGCTGATTGCCCGGGGTAGGCGCGGCCTCGCATTCACCGGCGCTGGGGTTTCCGCCGAAAGCGGCATCAGCACCTTCCGCGGCTCAGGTGGCCTCTGGACCAAGTACGACCCCGTCCAAACCGCCTCTCTAGCCGGGTTCCTGGCCGACCCGGCAGTCTATTGGCGGGTCTCGCAGGAGCGCTGGCGGACCTATCGCCGGGCAGACCCCAATCCGGCGCATGTGGCCCTCGCCGCGCTGGAGACGATGGGCCACCTGACAGCCATCGTGACCCAGAACACCGACGGTCTCCACCGGCGGGCCGGCTCTCGACGGATAGTGGAGCTGCACGGGGAGGGTGGCAGGGTGCGCTGCCTGGACTGCGGCACGGAGGAGCCCAGGGCGGAGGTCCAGGCGCGGCTTTCGTCGGAGCTGCCCCCGCTCTGTCGTCGCTGCGGGGGCCGGCATCTGAAGCCGGCGGTGGTTTTCTTCGGCGAGGGCGTGCCGGCTGCCGTCCTCAGCGCCGCGACCGAGCTTGCCGGCAGCTGCGATCTGCTGCTGATTGTGGGCAGCTCGCTCACTGTCAACCCGGCGGCCACGTTGCCCACACTTGCCCTGCGGCGGGGCGTGCCGGTGGTGACCGTCAACCCCGAGCCGACCCCGCTGGACGGCTGGGCCGACGCTGTGCTCCGCGGGCCGGCCGGCGCCATCCTACCGGAGCTGGTGCGGCTGGTCATAGCGGCAGGAGCTAGCCCACCCCTTCGCTAGTCAGCCCGCGGCAGTCTCAACCCGGGGGAGTCGGGCGGAGGTGAACCACATCCCCGGCCACTATCCGGCGGCCGGCAACGATCAGCGCACCATCCGCATCGATGTCCTCCGCGACTCCCTCCAGCACGCCATCCGTCAGCTCCACTCGAACCATTTGGCCCAGGGTGGCGGAGCGAGCCCGCCACGCCTGCAGCACAACGGCGTCGGTCGCCCCGAACCAGCGCGACAGCTGGGAGATCAGCTCCTGAAGCAGCTCGTCCCTCGACACGCCGAGGCGCGCCGCACCGGGCGGTGCCCAGCTCAGGTTCACACCGATCCCAACCACACAGTGTTCGGCGCGCCGCTCGACGAGGATCCCAGCCAGCTTGCGGCCCTCCGCTAGGAGGTCGTTGGGCCACTTGAGACGGACCTCAGGTCCGCACGCCACGGCCGTGGCAACGCCTGCCGCCAGACTGGCCAGTGAGCGCGCGGGAAGGACGAAGGAGGCGAGCAGCGCTGTGCCGGGAGGCGCCTCCCAGCGCCTGTCCCGCCGGCCTCGCCCCACAGTCTGCTCGTCAGCCACCACCACTGTGCCCACTGCCAGGTCGCGCGCGACGTCCTGGGTGGAGGCGGTGCGGCTGAGCCTGACGATCTTCACCCGGTGACTCTAGTTGGCTGGCCCGGCGGAGCGATCTTTTCGGTGACAGGCAACTGAGGGACGCCCCTAAGCTAAGAACTGCGTGGCGGGCACATCTTGGGACAAGCAGGGTCAGCTCGAGCAGGCGTTCGAGATCGTCGCGCCCGCCATTCGCAGGGCGGCGCAGAGCCACGGCCTCCGGCTGCAGGAGTACTTTCGGGACGACCCGGTCTGGCGGCTCTCTCGGGGTGAATCCTCCGTTGACGTCGCCTGGGACGAGGCCGAGCCCGAGCAGTACGTGGTGAGCGCGCTGTGGTGGGAGGGTGACAAACTGCAGCGGCACGAGGCAGGGGTCTTCACGCGCGATCGGTCTCTCGTGGAGCTGGAAGGGCTCGTCAGCGAAGCTGTCAGCAGG
>JALZAW010000543.1 GCA_030948155.1 Candidatus Dormiibacterota bacterium
CCTCGACACCGGCCAGCTGGTGGACCTCGCCAAACCGACGCTGGTCGGGCAGCGACGCGTCCCCGGCCTCAAACTGCACGACGATCGAGTGATCCGCTTGCTCGAGACGCTGCTTCATCCGGCTGCATTCGCCCCGGGACTGGACCACCCGCGAGCTGCACACCCGCATCCTGGCCCGCCACCTCGTGGAGGTGCGCCGGCACTTCGAGCCGGAGATCGCGGCGATGGCCGCCGAGCACACGACGCGAGCCGACGTGGAGTGGATGCGGGAGATCCTCGATCACGCGAGCCAGCGCCTGGAGCTGGAGGAGCACGTCCGTTGGGACACGGCCTTCCATCAGGCGCTGGCTCGCGCGACCGGCAACCCGATCTACGAGATCATCATGAGCTCGATGGCCGCTGCAGGTGGGGAGTCGACGTCGGCTGTTCGGCATCGACGGTGCCGCCGCCCGCGCCTGCGACCACCACGCCGCGGTCTTCGCGGCGGTGGAGAAGCAGGATGCTGAAGCCGCGCGGCAGGCCATGCTCCGGCACCTCAACCAGGTCGAGCACTACCCTGATCGGCAACTGCGCGGCGCCGTGGGCTGGTTATCACGTTCGACCGGCACGCTCCTCGCTGCCTCGCTGCCTCGCCGCTCGCCTTCTTGCACCTCGCCTCCGCCCTTATTTGCCTTCCCTTCCTCCAGCCGGTCGAGCAGAACTAAAAAGGACCACGGACCGCCCGATTCCCCGCGGCAGCACGCCTGTCGGGAGTCTAAAATTGGCGGCGGCGGAGCACCACAGGGGGTCTCATGGCAGTCGCAAGTGGGGTGGACCAATTACTCGAACACGACGTCGCCGCCGGCCAGGTGCCGGGCGTCATCGCCTTGGCGGCCGACGACGGGGGCGTCATCTACCAGGGTGCGTTTGGCAAGCGCGAGACCGGCGCAGACCCGGACATGACCCTGGACACGGTCGTCTGGATCGCGTCGATGACCAAAGCGGTGACGTCCGTCGCGGCCATGCAGCTCGTCGAGCAGGACATGGTCGGTCTCGATGAGCCCTTGGCCGAGCGCCTCCGGGACCTGGCCTCGATCCAGGTGCTCGAAGGCTTCGACGCAGTCGGCGCTCCCCGACTCCGGCCGCCGCGACGTCCGATCACGCTGCGGCACCTGCTGACGCACACCGCCGGCTTCACCTACGACATCTGGAACGCGGACATGCTCCGCTACCAGGAGCACGCCGGCATTCCGGGCATCATCGAGTGCAAGAACAGCACGCTGCAGACGCCGCTGGTCTTCGACCCTGGTGACCGCTGGGAATATGGCATCAACCTTGACTGGGTCGGCAAGACCGTTGAGCGCCTGAGTGGTCAGTCGCTCGAGGACTACTTCCGCGAGCACATCTTCGGTGTGCTTGGGATGGCCGACAGCGGCTTCGTGCTCCGGGCCGAGCAGCGCTCGCGCCTGGCCAGCATGCACGTCCGCCAGCCTGACGGGTCGCTGCAGGCCATCCCGTTCGAGATCCCGCAGCAGCCGGAGTTCTTCATGGGTGGCGGTGGTCTGTACTCGACCGGGCCGGACTACCTCAGGTTCTTGCGCATGCTGCTGGGCGGCGGCCAGGTCGACGGGGCTCGGGTGTTGCGGCCGGAAACCGTCCGGGAGATGGGTCGCAACCACATTGGCGAGCTGAACGTGGGTGCTCTCAAGACGGCGATCCCAGCCAGCTCGAACGACGCGGAGTTTTTCCCTGGAATGGTCAAGAAGTGGGGCCTGGGCTACATGATCAGCACCCAGCAAGCGCCGACGGGCCGCAACGTCGGCAGCCTAGCCTGGGCGGGGCTGGGGAACACCTACTACTGGATTGACCCGACCCGGCGCCTCACCGGGGTGATCCTGACGCAGATCCTGCCGTTCGCCGACGCCAAGGTGCTCGATCTGTTCGAGCGGTTTGAGCGAGCCGTCTACGCCAGCGCGCGCTGAGTCTACCGGGCCGCGCCCTGGGCCGAAGGGGCAGCCAGGGCGCGATGCGTCCCACAGGTCCGCACTGACCACCCAGGGGTAAGCGGACAAGCATAGAAGGAAAAGAACGCGGCGCGGCGCGAAGACCACGTCCGTGCTGTTTCGTCAAAACGGCTGATGGTCGTCACAGCCGCAACCAACGGCAAGCTCAATCGTGTCGAGGTGCCCCAACTCAGTGACGACGACACCGATCTGGCCGTTCCTCCACACAGCAGCCAGGCCCAGGCAGCTGTGCTCGGCTCGGTGTCTGAAACGCGGGCTAGCCGTCGAGCGCTGATGGCGCTAGTTGCGGACCGGTCGCCAGTCTGCATTGGTAAAAAGCGCCGTGCGCGCGTATCCCGTACGCTGCGGGCTGCCGAGGAGGACCTATGCAACACACCAGGCTCCCGACC
>JALZAW010000544.1 GCA_030948155.1 Candidatus Dormiibacterota bacterium
CAACCTGGTCGTGAGCTGGAAGCACGGCGAGCTGGCCGGCGACGACCCCTGGGGCGCCAACACGCTGGAGTGGGCGACCAGCTCGCCGCCGCCGCCCTACAACTTCGAGCGGGTGCCGGCCGTGCGCTCCTACATGCCGCTGCGCGAGATCCGGGCAGAGCGCGAGCGGCGTCAGGCCGAAGGAGGGGAGACGGCAATCGCAGAGACTGCCCCAGGCAGCGTCTGACCCAGGCCAGGACAGCGTTCCGCCACAGCCGTTCGCCACCATCGATGCCGAGAGCGGGCAATGCACCCGACAACTGGGAAGAACGACGCGCGTGGGTTGCGCGATTCGACTTTCAGCCGGCCAAGCCTCGGGGGCAAGTCGGTGGCGCTACCGGAACGTGGTCGCCACGGTGGCATATCTCGCAAGGCTCCACACGGAGCGGGGTCGGCGGACTTTTGCTGGGCTCGTTCCTCACGCCCCACCTGCCGCTTCGCCGTCCGAGCCTTTTGGCCCTTGCCAATGCTTGGCGCCGCCGCTCGAGCACTGCCGGATCAGTGACCTTGCGCCGCGTGGTGCTCATGGTTGCCGCTCGGGCCGGCCGTCGGCGACGGCTGGTAGTCTCACCGTCTACAGCAGGGCTGATTCGGAGTTGAAGCGTTCGCAGAGCGCGCTCGACAGTGCAAACGTACCGGCACTGGCTTGGCGGCGGTGCCGATCAATCTGGCGATGAAGCTCATCCTTTTCTTGATAAGGGCAGACTCATCCGGTCGAGATCAGCAAGGACCCGCTCGCTGGGCTGACCTTGGTCGACGGCTGCGTCGAGTCGCTAATGAAGCCTTCCGATGACCGTTCCACAGCCGGCGGGGTGAGTATTGGACTGCCGGTGTTCGCCACTAGTCTTGCCATTGGACCTCCAGTCGCTTTATGTCAGGGCGTCGCAGAACGATGCAGGCTGATCGCGCCAGTGAGCCTTGGCAGTTGTGCAAACATGACCAGCAGGAACATCGCTCCCGACCGCTCAGACACCAGGGCGCGGCTGTATTGGCGGTCGTCCACCCCAGGCCAGCCCTGATCGCTCATAGCTTCCATCCGGCTGGCGACGAAGTGTGGCCCAAGTGTGGTGTTGGGGGACCTGACTGGTAGCGGGGACAACCTCCCCCAACTCGATCCACTCTGGCTCCAACGAGTGAGCATGGTTCATGGCCGCCTTACGGGAAACAAAGGTGAGCTTCTCCTGGCGCTCCACAAGTTCGAGATCCCAGCCCTGGCTCTGGACTACGCGGATGAACATGATCTGAGCCTAGTGGAGCTCGACGGTTTATTCACCAAGCAGTTGCGTAGCCGTCTGCGAAGCGGCGCGCTGTCGTCCGATCCCAGCAACACGGTATCCACACGCTCCTCTTCGTATTCCTTGAGCGGACGCAGGATCTCCAAGCCATAGCGGGCGACCTGGTCACGCCAGCGGTAGTAGGTCGCGCGATGGACCTGGAAGTCAGCGCAAGCCCTGGTGACCCCGACCTGCTGGGCATGTGCGAACAGCGCGACACGATTCAGGTAGAACCGATCATCCTTAGTCACGGCGACCCCTCCCGTGTGGCGTGAAGCACCCACAGAATGGGGGCGTCCTATGTCCTGGCGCTAGCTCCCAGGTGTCGCCAGATCTTGTGAGCCGTTCAAACTAGCCGTTGGCCGATGGGTTGATCGAGGTCAAGACAACAGGAGCCCCCGAGAGTCGAGGGCGCCGCCCGGCCGCGACGGCGGCATTCAAGGGCAACTGGATTGTGGCAGGAGCAGGATCGCGACACCCGTCAGTTCGCCCTGCCTCATTTGAGGGACCTGCTTGTGATTCCCCGGTACGAGGACGCGCCCGGAGCGAAGGAGCGATGCTCTGAGTCATGCCAGCTACGTCGGCCATCGGGTTCCAAAGGATCCTTTTGGTAGCCGATGGTTCTGCGCACTCCGGCGCCGTAGTCGCCGCCGCGGTGAGTTTGACGTCAGCGAAAGGTGCGGAGGGGTTGGTGCCGCATGGTGGGATCCCAAAGCGGTCAATAAGGCGAGCCGGTCGAGCAGCGCTGCTGTCACGAGGATCGTACGGGCGAGATCGCTATGGCGTCGCTCGGGTTCGCCCCGAATAGCAGCGCGCTGTTAGGAGCTGACGGTGGATGTGCCGCGCAAGAACCGAAGGTGGCGGCTGACAACTGACTCCTGAGCCCAGGAGCCTACCTCTATGAGACAGCGAGGAGCCGGAAAAGAAAGACAAGAAGGAATAGATCAATGCGCAGCTCATTCGACCTGATCGTGATCGGCACCGGCGAAGCCGGCTCGGCGGTGGCGACAGGCTGCCGCGGGGCCGGTTGGGAGGTAGCGATCGTTGATTCCCGTCCCTTCGGTGGTACATGTGGACT
>JALZAW010000545.1 GCA_030948155.1 Candidatus Dormiibacterota bacterium
CAGGTACCGCCAGGTCTTTGCGCGCTGAGTCTCCGCGAGCTGATGGCTGTCGCCAGCGATCAGAACTTGGTTGCCATGGTCAGTCGCGGGGCCCAGATCCTGGAGTGGTGGGACGCCCACGCCTTCTGCGGCCGCTGTGGCAGCCGCACCGAGCCGCACGAGAGCGAGAGAGCCAGGATCTGTCTGCGCTGCCAAACAGCGCATTACCCGCGCATCACGCCGGCCGTGATCACCCTGGTGCACAGGCCGGGCGAGATACTCCTGGCTCGCAACCATCTCAACCGCTCGGGCATGTTCGCCCTGGTCGCGGGCTTTGTCGAACCCGGCGAAACGCTGGAGCAGGGGGTCGCCAGGGAGGTGCGGGAAGAGGTGGGCTTGGAGGTGGAGGAGATCCGATACGCCGGAAGCCAGCCGTGGCCTTTCCCCAGCCAGCTGATGATTGGCTTCCACGCGCGTTACCGCTCGGGTGAGATAGTGCTCCAGGAAGCGGAAATCGAAGAGGCTCGTTGGTTCAGCGTTGGCGACCTACCGGAGAACCGGCCGGCCACTTACAGCATCGCCGGTCGGCTGATCGAAGGCTGGCGGCGGACCGCTGGCGAACGAAGCCAGAGCTCCCCGGCCCTGGGCCGGCCTGAACGCCGCCGATCAAGCTGAGTAGACGTCCACCTCGGAGGCTTTGAACGACACCCAGACCTCCTCGCCGCCGACCAGACCAAGTTCGGCCAGGGCGGCGCTGGTGATCTCGGCCACGAGCGGAACAGGACCGTCCACCCGGACCCGAACCCGGTCTCCTGCGAAGTCCAAAGCGGTCGCTCTGCCGCGCCACACATTTCGCGGACTGCCTACGGGTCGGTCGACATAGAGAGAGACTGCACGCGGATGGATCAAGGCGAAGACGTCGCCGTCCCGAGCATCCGCCGCACTGATCGAAGCCACGCCCACCCTGACCTGACCAGCCACTGCCTGCCCCCGCCAGAGGTTGACGCCCACCAGGTCCGCGACATAGCGGGACCGCGGTCGGGCGGTGATCTCAGGCAGCTTTCCCTGCTGCACCACGCGACCAGCCTCGATCACAAGTACAGCGTCGGCGAGAGCAGCGGCGTCGACTGGATCGTGAGTGACCAGCAGGCAGATCCCCTCGAAGAGACCCAGGTGCTTTTTCAACTCCCGCCGGATCGCCACCTTGGTGGAGGCGTCAAGAGCCGCCAGCGGCTCGTCGAGAAGCAGCAGCCGCGGCGCGGGGGCCAACGCTCTGGCCAGGGCGACACGCTGGGCCTGGCCGCCAGACAGCTGGGCAGGCTTGGCGGCAGCATAGGCGTCCAGATCCATGAGCTGGAGCCACAGCCTGGCGGTTTGGAGGGGCTGGTCTGCTCCTCGCGAGCGAAGCCCGAAGGCGACGTTCTCGACTACTGACAGGTGCGGGAAGAGCAGGTAGTCCTGAAAGAGCACCCCGACTGAGCGATCTTCGGCTGGCACGAAGGCGCCAGCAAGAGGTGAATCCAGGGTCACCCCGTCGAGCTCGATCCCACCGGCCTCGATTGGCTGTAGCCCAGCCAGAGCGCGAAGCAGGGTCGTCTTGCCCGCTCCGTTGGGGCCCAGCAGTGCCAGAACCTCGCCTGGCGCTGCTACCAGCCCGAGGGCGAGTTGGAGGGTGCCCAGGCGCAGATTGACGTTCGCCCTGAGCGTCACGACACGTTCAGGAAGCGATCACGGAGGGCCACCAAAACAATCAGCGACACCAGAACCAGAACGAGGCTGAGGACTACGGCGGCGTCCGGACGTGTCTCCAGGAGCAAGTAGACAGCCAGCGGCATGGTTTGGGTCTGGCCAGGAAAGTTGCCGGCGAAGGTGATGGTGGCGCCGAACTCGCCCAGCGCCCGTGACCAGCAGAGAACCGCCCCGGCGAAGATCGAGGGCCCGACAAGAGGAACTGTCACGCGCCGAAATACGGTCCAGCGGTGGGCACCGAGGGTTCGAGCCGCGTCCTCCAGGCGCCGGTTCATGGACCGCAATCCGGCCTCAACGGTTATCACCAGGAATGGCATTGAGACGAACGTCTCCGCCAGGACCACGCCGGCTGTGGTGAACGGGAGGCGAACTCCGTAGGCGTCGAACAGATAGGAGCCGATGAGGCCTCGGCGGCCGAAGGCCAAGAGCAGGGCGACGCCGCCGACGACGGGGGGCAGGACCATGGGCAGCGTGGTCAGGGCACGGAGGAGGTTCTTACCACGAAACTCCATCCGGGCCTGAACCCAGGCCAGGGGCACGCCCAATACGACGGCAATGGCTGTCGCGGAGAGGGAGCAGATCAGCGAGAGCCGAAGCGCGTCGAGTGACTCAGGTGCTCTCAGGTCAGTGAGAGCCTCGGGCCAAGGAGCCTCGAC
>JALZAW010000546.1 GCA_030948155.1 Candidatus Dormiibacterota bacterium
TCGCGAGAGGCAGCCGAGCCGCGGGGCTCGGTTGTTAGGAAGCGGGTAGACCTAACTCGGGCTGCGAAGGGGTGATCGCAGACGCGACGGGACGCTTTGCGAGGCCGGTCACGGAGCCGATGAGCATCCCGATTACGCCGACCACAGACACGTATGGCCCTGGGCCGGCGTCGGCCATGATATGCAGCCGGCCCTGGGCCACGAACTCGACGATCTCCGGGTCGCGCGACGTAAATATGTTCTCCCCTATGCCGTAATCGACTGCGATGTTGAAGATCACAAACAAGGCGACGAAAATGCCCACGACCGCGGCGAGGATGCTCGACCCGCGGACCAGCATCGCAAGCCCGACAAAGCCGCCAACGACGAGTGCAAAACCGGCGAGGAACTGGCCGCCGGACCCGTGGATGATCGGCGTAGTCGCTTGGCGCCACGGTAGGAACGTGCTGGCCATGACCGTCCCCGCCCCGGCCAAGAAGAGGAGGCCCGGTAGTTTGCCTCGAAGGCGATCCCGAAAGGCCAACGAAATCACCTCAGGGTTGGGGGCGCGCGGGAATTTTTGCCCGCATCATCCGCGCTATCCGCCGCGCCAGCCACAAGAACGTCACGGGGACCAGTGACAGGATTCCCAGGATCAGCACCCCGATTGCTAACCCGGTGATGGGCCAATGAGGAAGCACGAGTGTCAGGAATACAAGCACCGCGTACGTGATGACCACTGCCCAGAACGCGGTCCGGGGATCCCAGCGGCCGCGATACACCTCCGCATATGAGCCGACGAGGGCTCGCAGGTCTCCCAGCTGCCGAATGGCCTCTGCCGCACCGACGTGGGTCGCGGCTTCGGTCAGGTTGGACCGCAGCTCGTCGCGGATTTCGCGGCGCTTCTTTCGCGGCACTCGACCGCCGAGTGCCTGGTCGATCTGATGGACCGTCGCCTCGATCCGCACTCTGTCATTCATGTTCAACTCGCTCATCGCGCCGCCTCCTTTGGTTGGCTGGGAACGGGCGTGGAGAGGATGGGTTCCATCGCCCGCACCAGGTTGTTCCACGCCCTCTCGGTTTCCGCGAGCTCCTTGTAACCCTCGCGCGAGAGGCGGTAGTACTTGCGCGCCGGTCCCAACTGGGATGCGACCAGGCGGGACGTGATATGACCGTCGCGCTCCAGGCGCCCCAGGGCCGGATAGACCGAGCCGTCCTGGATGTCGTGGAGGCCCATGTCGTGGAGGCGGGTCACGAGCTCGTATCCGTAGGACTCGCGCTCCGCCAGCAGACGAAGCAGCGCGATGGAGAGGACCCCTTTCAGAAGCTGGCTAGCATGGGCGCCGTTCTCGGCCACGTAGGCAATATAGCACTGTACCCAGCAATGTCAAGTACCTGACTACGGTGGCTATGGGTTGACTTTGTGCTGCAAAGCATGTTAGTTTGTGGCGCAAAGGAGAGCTAGATGAATGTGGTAGGCGACACCAACGAGGCCGCATCCGCCGGCGAAGGGGCCGGTCTCGACCCCAGGGAGGCGGCGAAGATCCTCGAACAAGCCAAGAGGCAGGCTCGGCGCCAGTTCGACCCTCAGCCGCCGCTGGCCGTGGTGGTGGGGGCGGCGGGGGTCTTCTTGTTCGGCTACGGCGCGGTCTGGTGGTCGATGCGCGATCAGCACGTGTACACCGGTCCGGCCCTTTGGTCGCTTGCGGTGCTGTACGGGCTCATAGCCGTCTCGGCGATCGTCGGCTCGGTGGTCTTTAATCGGGCGAAATCCGGCGTCAGCGGCAGGGCTCGGCGCCAGCAGCAGGCCCAGGCCGCTGCGTTTGCGGCCGCCGGGATAGGCGCCTGGGTGGTAGAGGGCGCGTTGCGCTACCGCGGCGTGAGCTTCGAGATCGTGTACGGGGTGTTTGGGCCAACGGTGCCGCTGATCGCTTTGGTCGCAGTCGCAGCCGGCATCAATGCGATGCGGGAGAGCTGGCTCCAGCTCGGCGTCTGCATCGCGATCATCGCCGTCGCCTCCGTGAGCACATTCTTCGGACCGCTCGGGGCGTGGGGACTCACCGGCCTGGGCTGCTGCCTGGTGCTGTTGGCTTACGCCGCCGCCTTGGTGGTTCAGCAGCGCCGCTCCTGAGAGCCAGCCTGACCACCAACACGTTTGAGCCGCTCGACCCTCTGATCCACGTCCCAGCGCGCTTACGCATCCTCGTCACCCTGGCCGCGCTGAACGAAGGCGACACGCTTTCCTTCACCCGCCTTCAGAACATGCTCGACCTGACACCGGGCAACCTGATCACGCATCTTCGGAAGCTCGAGGACGCCCGCTACCTCACGAGCGAGAAGACATGGGGTGGGAACGGGCTGGCGACCACAGTGACCCTGACAACACGAGGT
>JALZAW010000547.1 GCA_030948155.1 Candidatus Dormiibacterota bacterium
TACCAGAGGCGAATGGCCCAGCCGCGGGTTTCGCGGCGGGACGCCTGCGCTGCGATCAGCCGGTCCAGCAGCTGGGGCCGACCGGGTGATGCCGGGGTTGTCGCCGTTTCCAACTCGGGCGAGCGTGTGGGCGCTGCCTGGTATCGGATCTTCAATGAGGACGATCGCGGGTACGGCTTCGTGTCGTCGGATGTTCCGGAGCTGGGGACTGCCACCGGGGCGGAGTACCGAGGCCGCCGACTCGGGCGGAGGCTGATGGAGAGCCTGATCCGGCTCGCCATGGAGCAGAGCCTTCCGGCGCTGAGCCTCAGCGTCGAGGAGGACAACTGGAAAGCCCTACGGCTCTACGAAAGTCTGGGCTTCGTCTGCGTACAGCAGGTGCAGAACGCTTGGACGATGCTTCTGACCCTGAGGTCGCCTCCAGCAGGCCGCTAAGTCGGTGCCAGCCGCCTCCTGCCGGAGTGGTGCTGGCACTCGGCGCACAGTCTCCAGCTCGACCGCCAGCTGGGCGTCCTCGGCCATCCCGTGGATGACGGTCCAACGGTCGGCTCGGCCGCCAGATGCGCTGCATACGCTACCGCTGTGATCACCTACACCTGGCGTGGGCAGTTCGACAACGGTGAGGTCAATCGGCTTCATGCGGAAGGCTTCGATCACCGGGCCGCCGAAGACGACTGGTGGGGCCGGGTAAACGGACACAGCCTCGGCTGGGTCTGCGCACGCAACGGGGACCAACTCGTGGGCTTCGTCAACGTCGCGTGGGACGGGGGCGTCCACGCGTTCATTCTGGACACCGTTGTGTCCGCGAGCGTGCGGCGACGCGGGATCGGAGCCAAGTTGGTTGCCCTCGCGGTAGAAGAGGCTCGTGCCGCCGGATGCGAGTGGCTCCACGTCGACTTCGAGGACCACCTTCAGCCCTTCTACTTCCGACGATGCGGATTCACCGGCACGAACGCCGGCCTCATCCCACTGACAGCAAGGGGATTAGGCTGAGAACCGCCAGCGGCGCTCACGGCACCAGGGTCCGCCGCCGGCCTGTCCCCTCCTGGCGGGGTAGATCCTCCGGCGCTCCGCGAGCGCGGCGCCGATAGGCGGCCTGTTTACACGCCTCCGAGCAGTAGGTCCGACGCGGACCCGCCCGCCGCTGGGAGGCACGTCAGCTCCGCAGACCGGGCACCACACATAGCCCGACCGTTGCCATGGTGGAAGTGGGGGAGACTTCGGAGGTCCCAGCAGCGCGGCCGGCAGGCGGCTGCTCCGCTGCCCATGACCGTCCGCTTTCATTGATCAAGGAGGTAGCCGTGAAGAAGTTCCTGCTGCTGTTCGTTGGCCGGTCTGCTCAACCTGCGGCTGACGACGCCCAGACCCAGGAGTACAACCGGAAATGGGTGGTGTGGATGGCGACTCTTGCGCGGCAGGGTCGGATGGAATCCGGCCTCCCCCTGGAACCAAACGGCAAGGTGGTCAAACAGGACTCGGTTACCGATCTGCAGCTGCAGACCGAGGACACGGGCGGCTACATGATTGTCAGCGCCGCTTCATTGGACGAGGCAGTGGAGATCGCCAAGCAGGCGCCTCACATCGCACTTGGAGGCACGACGATCGTCAGGCCTTCTGTGGCGGTGGACATGTAGCGTCGGGCTCCGCCGCCTCCTCGCTCGCCTTCAGCCCGGCTCCGGCGCAGGGCAGAGGGGCCGGGACAAGTTGCCTCGCCCGTTCTGAACGCCGTAGTCCTCCGCCAGCATCGCCTCGAAGAGCTCCTCCGGCTCCAGGTACTCGCCCATTCGCTCACCCAACCTGGCCAGCGGTTCCTCATCGCTCGGCGTCAAACAGATCAGGGTCCTCGCCCTCTCGGTCAGCCTCCAAGCGCGCCGAATGAGTAATCAGTCCCTCATCCCAGCCGACGTCCCACCAGGCCGCGGGAGAACCAAAGCCCTCCTCGGCGTCGAAGAACGCCGGGAACCGGTATCGCGGCGCCATGGGCGCCAGCGTACCGGCCCAGAGGGCCTCGGAAGTCGTGATTTAACGCACCAATCCATGGCCACAAACTTTTCCAAAGCCCAGCGCCTCCGATTCCGAATCGCTCAGATGGTCGCCGAAGTGGCGCTCGATGCCGGTGGAATTTGTTGCTAAAGCAAGCAGTTTTGCTGTTTTAGTTCCCGATGCAACTAATTACGGGGCACGGCAATAAGCACGGAGGTGAAACATGAAGCAGGTTTATGACGTCGATCCCAACCACACAAGCCTGGGGTTCGCGGGTAAGCACATGATGGTGACGACGGTGAGGGGCCGGTTCAAGAACTTCGAGGGCCGCATCGAGGTCGAGGACGACGACCCGACCACCGCGGTCGCGAACCTGACCATCAAGG
>JALZAW010000548.1 GCA_030948155.1 Candidatus Dormiibacterota bacterium
CTCCATGGCTTCCTCGGAGGGCTGAGTCCCGAGAAGGCCGATGCCGCCCGTGCAGTAGGGATCGTCATCTGGGTAGGCGGCTTTCCCCGAAAGCGTCTTGACCACCGGGCTGGCCAGCAGTTCGGCCACCTGCCTCAGCTCCTGACCGGCTCCGATGGCGCCCGCTCCCGCCAGGATGACCACCTTCTCTCCCGCGTTAAGCAGCTGGGCGGCGCCATCCAGGAACTCCTGCCGAGGCACTCCCGGTGGTTCGGCGAAGACAGGGGCGGTGTCCGGCGTGCGGGCGGGAGCGGTTCCCTCCCAGGGGTTGGCATCTGGATCGGCGATCTGGAGGTCGACCGGGAAGGTGATGTGGGAAACCGTTTTGTGGGCGAGCGAGGTGCGCACGGCGCGATCGACCAGGGCCGGGATCTGGACTGGCACCCGGACCTCCACGTCGTACTCGGCGACGTCCTGGTAGAGCTTCTCCAGGTGCACCTCCTGCTGATAGCCGGTGCCCAGCAGCTGCGTTTCCTGCATGCCCGTGATCGCCAGCACCGGCTGGTGGTCCAGCTTGGCGTCGTAGAGCCCGTTGAGCAGGTGGATGCCGCCCGGGCCCGAGGTGGCCAGGCAGACACCCAGGCGGCCGGTGCTCTTGGCGTGCGCGGTAGCCATGAACGCGGCCGCCTCCTCATGGTGGACGAGAATGAAGCGGATCCGGTCCTGATGCCGGCGCAGGGCCTCCGTAATGCCGTTGATGCCGTCGCCGGGCAGACCGAAGATGGTGTCGACGTCCCACCGCAGCAGACGTTCGATCAACAGTTCGGAAGCAATCTTCTTCATCAGGACCTCCAGGGATGAGAGCGGCATGGCAGGTGCCTGAAGACGAGGACCAATCTGCCAACTCCGACATAGCACCAGGCTCTGGCACCTGCCCGTGGTGCGTGCGCTAACAAAGGCGCTCCCTTCGGCTTATTTAACTTCGGAGTGGCCGAGCGGTATGTAAGCGAGAGGGAAATTCGCCGATCACTGGCTGGCTGCAACGGTCCTAAGATGTGAGGGGTTGATTGCCCTCTTACACGTTTCGCAGTCAGCCTCCCTCGCGACTTCGAGTTGCACATGACCACCAGCGGTCGGAGCCAGCACCGAAGACGCCGGCACGACGTTGAGACCGTGGAGCCGGCGTCTGTCGCGGATCAGGTGCTTCACCACCCGCTTTTCGAGGGTACTGAGCCCGAACGGCTCCGGGCCTTGCTGGGTTCGCTGCGCCGGCGCAACTACGCCCCTGGCGAGACCGTAGCCCTTCCCAGCTCGCGGCGCGCAGCCCTACAGCTCGTCCTATCCGGCCGGCTGTGTCTCTTCGACCTGACGCCGGACGGCAGGCGCGTAATCCTCGACTATGTGGAGCCAGGCGGCTTCGATGGCGTCCTGGCCGTGGCCGGCCTGAGAGGACACTTCACCGAAGCGATCTCGGAGGCGGAGGTGGTCTCGATCAGCCGCAGGTTCCTGGATCAACTGGTGTTGGCGGAACCGAGAATCGCCGTGAATCTGCTCTGGACCATGAGCCGACGTCTGCAACGGCGAGAAGACCAGATCGAGCGGATGTCGCTGCGGGACCCCAGCCAGCGGCTCGCCGGGCAACTGGTGGCACTGGCGGAGAACGTCGGCGAGCAGCAAGGGGAGTGGTGGTTCACTCCGCGTCTATCTCATGAGGCTCTGGCCGACATGCTCGGCCTACGTCGTGAGACAGTGACCCTCCACCTGGCGCGATTGCGGCGGATGGGAGCGCTCCGGATCGAAGGCGCCCGCTTCCACCTGAACCGAGAGCGGCTGGCCGCGCTCAGAGACGGTCAGGCGACCAGGTAACGCTCAGCATCGGTAGCTCGCAGCTCCAAGCCGAGCCCCGGACGACTGGGGTCCGGCCGCAGCTCGCCCGCTTCCGGCTTCAGCACGCCGTCGAAGAGCATGCCTTCAAGGCGCACGTGGTCCCAGAAGTACTCGATGTGCGAGAGCTGTGGCGCGCCGCAGCCGGCATGCGCGTGGATCGAGGGTGAGGTGTGAGCTGAGAACGGCAGGCCGAAGCCGTAGGCGAGATCGGCAGCAATCAAGAAGCCGGTTATGCCGAGACAGCGGGTGGCGTCGGCCTGCATGATGTCGACGGCCCCTGCCTCCAGCAGCCTGCGGAAATACCAGGGATCGTAGCCATACTCGCCGGCCGCCACCTGTTGCCTGATCGACCCCCGTACTAGTGCTAGCTGATCCAGCTGATCAGAGGAGACGGGCTCCTCGAAGTAGGTAGTCTCCAGCTCCACCCGTTCGGCCAGAGCGATCGCCTCCTTGGCCGCGTAGGCGCCGTTGGCGTCGATGAAGAGCTCGGCCTCGGGAC
>JALZAW010000549.1 GCA_030948155.1 Candidatus Dormiibacterota bacterium
CTTCGACGGCGTGGCGCCCGAGTCCAAGCTCGGTCAGGAGGAGGTGTTCGGCCCAGTTCTGGCCGTGACGCCTTTCACGGACCTGGAGCAGGCAGTTCGCCTTGCCAATGCCACCGACTACGGCCTCATCGCCGCCATTTGGACCGCCGACGTGGGCCGTGCTCACTGGCTTGCCCGTGAGGTTCGGGCGGGCCAGGTCTACATCAACACCTACGGCGCCGGCGGCGGCGTGGAACTGCCCTTCGGGGGCTTCAAGCGCTCGGGCCACGGCCGCGAGAAGGGCTTTGAAGCGCTCAGAGCCTACACCCAGACCAAGACGGTAGCCGTCAAGCTGGCCGGAGGGTAGTCGTCCGCCGAGCGGCGGCGGCTACCTATCCTCAAGGCATGAGTGACGGAGGGGAGTTAATCGGCCGGCGCCAGCGGCGGGTGGAGGACCCTCCGCTGATCACCGGCCAGGGGACGTACGCAGGAGATCACCGGCTGCCGGGGCTGCTGCACCTGGCGGTCTATCGCTCACCACTCGGGCACGCTCGCCTTAAGGCCCTGGACCTGAGCGTGGCTCGCCAGGCGCCGGGGGTGCTCGCCGCCTGGGCGTTCCCCGACCTGCCCCAAATCGCTGACGGCCTGGACGACTCGGTCGATCCCTCGTTCAAGGCGCATCCGCGGCCGGTGCTGGGCCACGGCACAGCCCGGTATCAGGGCGAGCCTTTCGCGGTGGTGGTGGCGGAGACGCCCTATCAGGCGGCCGATGCCGTGGAGATGGTGGCCGCTGACCTCGAATCGCTGCCGGTGGCGCCGACCCTGGCAGTTGCGAATCAGGCAGAGGCGCCGCTGGTTCACGAAGACGTCGCGGACAACCTCGTTGGCGAGAGCTGGCTTGGGTTCGGCGAAGTCGAGGCTGCCTTCTCGGCAGCACCGGTGGTCGTCGCCGAGAAGCTGACTGTCGCCCGCATCTGCGGCGGCTACATGGAACCGCGGGTGGTCACAGCCAGCTGGGCGGAAGGGCATCTGGACGTGTGGCTCTCGACGCAATGGACGTATGGCGTGCGCGACAACCTTGCCCGCCTGCTGGGACTGGAGAAGGAGCACATACGAGTGCGCGCCACCGACGTAGGTGGTGGCTTTGGGCCCAAAGGCGAGGTCTACCCCGAGGAGATTCTGGTAGCTCTGGCCAGCCGCAAGCTGGGACGCCCGGTCACCTGGACGGCGAGCCGGACCGAGGACACGCTGAGCACCGCCCACGCTCACAGCACCAAACTGGAGCTGGAACTGGCGGCGGATCGGGACGGTCGTCTGCGCGGCCTGCGCGGGCGCCTGCTCCACGACGCCGGCGCCTACACCGCCTCCGGCGCCGGCCAGGGCGGCATCATGATGCCGCACATGATCTCCGCCTATCACCTGCCGGCCCTCTCGCTGACCACTCGGGTGATTCACACAAATACTGTGCCGACAGGCTTTGTGCGGGGAGGCGCCCGCCCCGTCGGAAACTTCGCCATCGAGCGGTTGATGGACAGCCTGGCTGAGCGGTTGGAGCTCGATCCGGTGGAGCTGCGGCGGCGGAATCTGATCCAGCCGCAGGACATGCCATACGACACGAGGGTGCCGTCCGGGCGGGGGAGTGTGGTCTACGACGGTGGCGATTATCCTCGTTTGCTCGACACAGTGGTGGAGGTGTTGGGCGAAGTCCGCGAGGGCCGGCGAGCAGACGGCCGGCTCATCGGTCGGGCGGTGGTCTGCTGCGTCGAGTCGAGCGGCTTTGGCCGCCGGGAGCCGGCGCGGGCGCGGCTGGAGAAGGACGGACGGCTGCGGCTATTCGTCGGCTCCACCCCCGGCGGTCAGGGTCACCGCACGGTGGCGGCTCAGGTGATCGCCGAGCGCGTCGGCTGGCCGCTGGAGCAGGTGGAGGTGACCGCCGGCGATACTGACGGGGCTGGCTGGGCGCAGCTCACGGCGGGCAGCCGGTCGGCGACCTACGTCGGCAACGCCGCCGCCCAGGCTGGTCGCTCGCTGCGCCGCCGTGTGCTGGAGCGTGCGGCGGAGGTGATGGAGGCGGACAGCGTCGACCTGATCCTGGCCGATGGGCACATCTCCGTTCGAGGTACGCCGGCGCGAGCGCTTTCGGCGCTCGAGGTGCTGCCGGAGGATGGTCTGGAGGTCGTGGAGAGCTTCACGCCCAAGGGGGAGACCGCCTACTCGAGCGGCTGCCATGGCGCAGTTGTCAGCGTTGACCCCGAGACCGGCAGCATCGAGATCGAGCGCTATGTGATAGCTCATGACGTGGGCCGCTCGATCAACCCGATGCTGGTCGAGGGCCAGCTGCAGGGCGGATTCGCGCACGGGCTGGGCTACGCGCTC
>JALZAW010000004.1 GCA_030948155.1 Candidatus Dormiibacterota bacterium
CATCAAGGCGATGGCGGTGCTCTCCGGCGAGAGCCTGAGCCGCAGCCAGGTGGCCGAACTCGCCTGCGACATCGAGATCAACCGTCTCGGCATGCCGATCGGCAAGCAGGATCAGTATGCTGCCGCCTTCGGCGGCGTCAACTTCATCCAATTCGCTCCGGAGCGCGTTTCAGTCGAGCGGCTCGCGATGCCGCCGGGGACGGACCTGGAGCTTGAGCGCCGGCTCCTGCTGTTCTTCACCGGCCGCTGGCACAACTCGGCGTCGATCCTCAGCGAACAGCGGCAGAACACGGGACGTCCCGATGGACAGGCTGTTGAGGCACTCCACCTGATCAAGGACAAGGCCATCGCCATGCGAAGCCACCTGCTGGCGGGCGAGGTCTCAGCCGTCGGCGCTCTGCTCCATGAGTCGTGGCTGGCCAAGCGCACGCTTGCTCGGGGCATCACCGACCCGGTGATCGATCGCTGGTACCAGCTGGCGATGGACGCCGGCGCCGGCGGTGGAAAGCTGACGGGAGCCGGGGGCGGTGGCTTCCTGCTCCTCCACTGCGAACCCGAGCGGCAGGATACTGTGACAGAAGCGCTTGGCGCCGAGGGCCTGGTTCGCATGGACTTCCGCTTCGAGTCCGGGGGTGGCACGGTGATACTGAACAATCTCGTCGGCTCACAGCGACTGGTCGCGCTTGCCTAAGCCCGGTTGGGCTTTGCTGCGGGTCTGCCTGGTCCTGGCCGACCTTGCGACCTATCTCGGCGCCTTGATCCTGGCTGCGCGGCCGCTTGGCGTGGACCTGCGAACCCCTCCTCACTCGGCTCTGGCCCTGCTGACCCTTCCAATGATTACGATCATCTTCGCCGCCGAGGGCCTCTACGACCCGCAGAACCTGCTCGGCGGCACCCGGGAGTACGCGGGTGTGCTTCGCGCCTGCACCTACGCCCTGGTCGGGCTGATCGCCATCAGCTTCGCCGTACATCTGCCAGTCTCGACGGATTGGGCAGTGGAGGCCTGGCTGCTGTCCGTCGTCCTGATCGGATCCGTCCGGTTCGGGCTGCGCAGGGTGTTCTACCGTATGCGCCGACTTGGACTGTTCGTCAGTCGGGTGCTGCTGGTCGGAGCCGACGCCCACGGTGTCGCGGTGGTGAGGCAGCTTACGCAGCCTCCCAGCGGAATCCAGGTGGTCGGAGTGCTCGACGACTATCTGCCGATCGGTACCCTGGTCATGGGACGCCTCCGGGTCGTGGGCTCCTCCGAGGAACTCTCTCGAGTGGCCGCGCTCACCGGAGCGCGGGAGGTGATCCTGGTCCCGCAGGCTCTGCCTTGGGAGAGCGTGCAGCGTGTGCTGGCCACCATGGCGTCTTCGCCGTCTGGCGTCCGGGTGCATCTGCTGGCCAGCTTTCAAGACCTGCTCACGGCCGGGGTGCGAATCTCGGCGCGCAACGGGATCCCGCTGCTCACCGTCAAGGATGCCGCTCTGACGCCCACGGAGGCCGCATTGAAGCGAGCATTCGACTGCACCCTGGCCGTGGCTCTGCTCGTCCTGCTCGCTCCACCGATGGCGGTCGAACTGCTCCGGCTTCACCACCGAGGAGCGCCGCTGCTCGAAAAACGGCGAGTCCTGGGGCAGCAAGGCGAGGCGTTCGACCTGCTCAGCCTGCCATGTCGCTTCGCGGTCCGCTCAGAGCTCCTGCGCAAGTTGCCGAGCTTGCTCAACGTCCTTGCCGGCCAGCTCACGATCGTCGGTCCTCGGCCCATCCCGGCCACCGGCGAAGGGGCGCGGCTCCAAGGTCACTCTTTCGCGGTCAGGCCGGGACTGACCGGTCTCTGGCGCCAAGCCACCGACTCGAACGAGCAGGCCCTTCTGGACCTCTGTTACATCCGCGGCTATTCCCCCTGGCTCGACATGCACATTCTTCTCGAGCGGGTGAAGTCGCGTCTACGAACCCGCGGGGCGACGGTCGACGCACTCGACGGCGGGTCGGTGGCGTCATGAGTGGCCGCGACGCAACGCTGTCGCGACTGTGCGAGAGCAGGACTTGGAGGCGCCAGGTTTGACAGTTCGCGAATACTGGCAGGCCCTGCGCCGCCGAGCCTGGATCCCAGTCACCCTCGCCAGCGTCGCCGTGCTGATCGCAGGGGGCCTGACTCTGCTCTCCAGGCCCCAGTACAGCGCCACCGCCTCGGTGATCGCCAAGACTCAGTCAAACGGCGTCGACAAGACGCTGAGCTTTCAGGACGTCGCCACATCTCGGGACGTGGCGCTGCGGGTCCGCAGCGTCCTGAACCTGAGGGAGGACGTCGACACCCTCGCTGGAAGCATCAAGATCACCGGGAGCCAGAGCAACCTCTACAGGGTTTCGGTGGACGACCCCGACCCGGCTCGGGCCGTCGCCATCGTGAACGCGGTTGCCGACCAGGCCGTGAAGCTCTACACCAAGCTCGGAAGCACGGACTCGTCTCCGACACTGGCCGGGGAGGAGACCATGTATCGGGGTCAGCTGGATGCCGCGGCTGCAGCTCTGTTCAGCTTCCAGGCGCAGCACCCCGATGCAGAGACGACCAGCGATCAGTACGTGCGCACCGAGTTCCTGCGCCGCCAGCTCGACGAAAGAGTGGCCGAGCAAGCATACGTGCAGTTCAAGTCTGACCTTGCCAAGTCACAGATCGATGCCGCGGGAGGCGGCCAGCAGTCGGGAGCTCAGGTGATCGACTGGGGTGTGGCCCGGCCGGACACCCTGGCCCGCGTGCTGAGGGTGGTCTATGCGGGCGCTGTTGGCCTCGTCGCCGGGCTGGGTGTGATCCTCGCCCTCGAGTACCTGGACAGTTCGATTCGCGACGCGGCCGAGGCGGAGCAGCTGATCGGTGCGCCCGTCATCGGCGTCATCCCAAGGAGAGATGAGCGAGCTCTCGACGCCTAGGTTCAGAAACCGGCCGCGCAACCAATCGCCAAAGCTGCGAATCCTGGATCAATCCAGTCTGGACAGCACGTTCGCGGAAGCGTACCGGACGCTACGATCGAACATCGTGTTGGGGAACGGCGATCGATCGCTCAAGAGCATCGCTGTGACGAGTGCATCTCATGCCGAAGGAAGGACCACGACTGTTCTCAATCTTGGAATCGTCACGGCCCGGGCCGGACCGCGAGTCGTCATCGTGGAGGCGGACTTCAGGCGCCCGACCATGAAGGACGTCATGACTGAACTGGCCAGGGTATCACCCGAGCTGCTTCACCCAGGCGGGCTCAGCAGCGTCGTCGCCGGATCGGTCGCGCTGCAGGATGCGCTGTGGCCGACCCGTTTCGACCGGCTCTCGGTGATACCCGCAGGGCGCTCCAAATGCCACCCCACCGAACTGCTGAGCTCGAAGCGAATGCGCTGCGTCCTGGCAGAACTATCCGAGGCGGCCGACCAGGTGATCTTCGACACTCCGCCCTGCCTTGCCTATGCGGATGCGCTGTTGCTGGCCAACCTGGTTGATGGCGTGGTCCACGTGGTGAGGGCGGGTTCGCGAAACAAAGAAGCTCAGCCGCAAGCGCAGAAGCACCTCCGGCACGCCGGAGCGCGAATGCTGGGAGTCGTCGTCAACGACATCGCGGCCGCCGACATCACGAAATACGGATATCGCCGTGGCGACCGTCACGGTCGAGAGGCGGCCCGCTCTTGAACACAGGGCTGCCGCCGGTGCGCCGCACGGGCGCATCCTCCGGTCAACGGTCGTTCTCGGCCCTGGAGAACCGCCTCCGCGACCAGCAAGAGGCTGAAAGCCCTCGACACTGGTCACGATTGCTCCGTTCGCGCCCCGGTTCCGCCGCGGCGGGATCTCTTCTTTCGGGGCTCTTCAGTCAGGGAATACTGGCGATAAGCGGCATCCTGCTTGCGCGCTACCTGGGTCCAGAGAATCGGGGCTACCTGGCCCTCTTCGTGCTGATCCCGCTCGCGATCTCGCAGCTTGGAGAGCTGGGTCTCCCCACTGCCGCCGCCTACCACATCGCGAAGAACCCCTGCGCCGCGCGAACGATCGTGCGCGTCCTGCGCGGCCCGTTCCTGGCGCAGTGCTTGTTGCTCTCGGCAGTCCAGGCGCTGGTCATGGTGGCGGTGTTCTCGCGGGCAGCGCCGACGGTGTACCTGGCCGCCCTCGCCAGCGTTCCCCAGGTCTCCTCGGTGATCCTCCTCGACTACGGGCTGGCCATCCTGCAGGGCCAGCAGCGCTTCCTCTCCTTCAACGTGCTGCGCACAGTCCCAGGGGTCTTCAACGCGTTCGCCGCCGTCGCGGTCTGGAGAGGGAAGGCCGATCTGGTGGCCACGACGATCCTGCTCATGCTCGCGGCCTTGCTCGCTGGCGC
Source organism: Candidatus Dormiibacterota bacterium (assembly GCA_030948155.1). Taxonomy (GTDB): domain Bacteria; phylum Chloroflexota; class Dormibacteria; order Dormibacterales; family Dormibacteraceae; genus Dormiibacter. Next base: position 4,338 of record JALZAW010000004.1, read on the forward strand.
AATCACGGTCGCCGTGGCGCTCGGGGGCCTCCGAAGGCTGGGCGCTCGCGAGCCGGCCCCCACCCGAACCAGCATGCTCCGATTCGGCACCAGGAGCCTGATCGGCTCGCTCTATCCGATCGAGACCTTTCGGCTGGAGCAGCTGCTAATCGGATGGCTCCTGTCTCCGGCCACCCTCGGGATCTACGTGGCCGCGGTCGCTTTCACGAACCTGCCTCGGTTTGTGGCACAGAGCCTGGGCCTCGTCGCCTATCCACGGATTGCCGCGCAGAGGTCCCTGATCCGCAGGCGTCAGCTGACCTGGCGCTACTTCCTCTTTTCGACCGCCCTCTGCTCTCTCACGGTGGCGACCCTGGAGCTGGTCATCGGTCCTCTGGTGCCGGCTCTCTTCGGTGAGCGCTTTGCCGCTGCCGTGCCGGTCGCGCGGCTCCTCCTCGTCGGCACCCTCTTCCTCAGCGCCCGCAGAATTCTCGCGGAGAGCCTCAAGGGCGCGGGCTATCCCGGCGCTGGAACCGTCGCCGAGATGGTGTCACTGGCGCTGCTGCTGATCGTCATGCTGCCACTCACCGACTCATTCGGTCTGCTCGGCGTCGCCGCTTCCGTCTCGGTTGCGGGAGCCGGAAGCCTGGCTGTCGTCCTCTGGTTCCATGCCACTAAGCCAGCGCTGTCGGCTCAGCGCCTGGCCATCGTTTCCGAGTCGGGCACCCGCGGAAAGGAGCGCCACCGATAGCTTGAGCGAGTGGCGCATCGACCTCAAACGGCGCGTTCGCCGGTTGCTGCCGCGCGGGGTCAGGGCGCATCGAATCCACGCCGGGCCCCTCAAGGGACGCCGCCTGGTCACGTCCTGGCATGACTATCCGGCCGCGCTGCTCGGATACACCGAAAAACCTCTCATCGAGTGGTTTCGCCGCAACGTGCAAGGAGGAGAGACCTGGATCGACGTGGGCGCTCACTACGGATACACCGCCCTCGCGCTCAGCCATCTCGTGGGACCGCAGGGCCGGGTGTTCGCCTTCGAACCCGTCGTCTCCACCGCCGGCCATCTCCAGGCGACGCGCGCATTGAACCAGGTCGAGCAGTTGCACGTCATTCCCTTGGCGCTGGGACCGCGGCCGTACATCGAGTTCGTCCGAGCCACGTTGCTGCGCGGAATGGCCGATCACGGCCCCAACGCCTCGGCCGCGATCAGGACCGAGATCCTCGCTATCGCCTTCGACGAGCTGTGGCCGTGCATAGCGGGAGGAACCCTCTCCATCCACGGCGTGAAGATCGACGTGCAGGGTATGGAGATCGAGGTGCTCAGCGGCATGGCCAGGACGCTCCAGACCTTCCGCCCCCTGCTGGTGGTCGAGATCCATAGAGGGGTCGACCGTCGGGCACTGCTGGAGCTGCTCGCCTCCATCGGCTATCCCGGAACAGGTGAGCCGATCGGCGGCGGTCGTGACCTCGCTGACGATTGCAGCTACTGCTTCCGTGCCGGACCGCAGGGACGGGGCCTGGCGCCTATGGCAGAGGCACGCCGAGGGATGTCGTGACGAGTTCCTACACAGAGACCGTCCCGCGGGCTGGAGCAGGGGCAGTCGGGCCTCGGCGGAAGGTGGTGACGATCTGGGCCTATTACAGCCCCTACTACCTCGCACGCCTGGCGGCTCTCGAGAGCATGGGCTGCGAAGTGGTCGGGTTCAGCTACTGCGCCGCCCACGAGGACTACCCGTTCTTTAACCTGCTGCCCCGCCGCCATGAGCAGATCAACGACTGCACGTTCTCTCAGGTAAGGCCGCTGCAGTCGTTCCGCAGGACTCTGGCGCTCCTCAATCGCCATCGACCCGATCTCGTGCTGTCGTGCGGCTACGAGCGCCCCGAGACGGCGGCCGCTCTCGCCTACGCACGTATGACGTCGGTGGAGGGAAGGCATCCCGGCGTCCTCCTGATGATGGACAACAAGGCCGACGACCATCCGCGTCCGCGATGGAAGGAGGCCGTCAAGTCGCGATACCTGAAGCATTTCGACGGGTTCGTCATCTCCGGATCGCTGACGCGGGAATACCTGGCCCAGCTGAGGGCTCCGATGGGTCGCGTCTGCGAGGGCTACAACTGCGTGGACAACGACCGGATCAGCAAGCTGGTTCAGACGGCGCGCCGCCACGGTCAGCGGGCCGGCCTGGTTCGTGACTACTTCCTGTGCGTGGCGCGCCTGGTGCCCAAGAAGAACCTGGCGGGCCTGATACGTGCGTACGCGCTGTACAACGCTTCGACCAGCGCAGAGGGAGGCTTGCCCTGGCAATTGGTGATCTGCGGGGAAGGTCCGGTGCGCGGCGATTTGGAGGCGGCCATCGCCTCCGCACGGGTCGGCGACGACGTGGTGCTGGCCGGGCAGATCGACGACCTCGACACCCTGGCCTCTTACTACGCCTTCGCCAGGACGTGCGTGCTGGCCAGCACCAGCGACGAGCCCTGGGGTCTCGTCATCAACGAGGCCATGGCGGCCGGTCTTCCCGTTCTCGTCTCCAACCATTGCGGCTGCGCGCCCGACCTCGTGGAGGATGGCCGCAACGGTTTCAGCTTCGATCCGGGAGACGAGGGTCAACTGGCTGCACAGATGCGCTGGATGCACACCCACCGCAGCCGGCTGGCCGGGATGGGCGCCGCATCATGCGAAATCGTCCAGCGATTCTCGCCAGCGGCCTTCGCCGCCAACGTCCTTCGCCTCGCCGCATGGGAGCCGGCGGATGGACCGGGCTGAACGCAACATCCAACCAAGCCGCGGGGGCGAGCACGGCGCCCGAAATCATCGGGTCGAGCTCCATGTCAAGAGAACGATCGACGTCGTGTTCGCCATCGTCATGCTGGCCCTCCTCAGCCCGTTCCTGGCGGTGATAGCCGTGGCGATACGTCTCGATTCCAAGGGACCGGTGCTGTTCATCCAGTCCCGCGTCGGCCTGCGCGGGCGTGAGTTCAAAATGCTCAAGTTCCGAACGATGTGTCAGCACGCCGAGCGCCTGCTGCCCGGTCTCGCCCACCTCAACAGGGGGGGCGCGCACCTGATACGGATCGAGCACGACCCCCGCGTGACGAGGGTTGGGGGAGTTCTGCGCCACACGAGCCTGGACGAGCTTCCCCAGCTCGTCAACGTGATCAAGGGTGACATGAGCCTGGTCGGCCCCCGTCCCCAGGCGCCCCATGAAGTCGCCCTGTACTCGTCCAGAGAGCGCCGGCGCCTCAGCGTGCCGGCCGGCATGACGGGTCTGTGGCAGATCACGGGTCGTGACAGTCCCTCGTTCGAAGAATGGGTGCGCCGGGACCTCGAGTACATCGAGCGCTGGAACCTGGGCCTGGACCTCCAGATCCTGCTGCGCACGCCGTTCACCATCCTCGCCCGTCTGCGACACAGCTGACAGAGGCACGGAGACCGAAATGAGAGGCGCCCGAAAGAGACATTGAAGACGAGAGCCCCAGGCATGCACCTGTTGATCCTGTGCTCCAACTACGCCCCGGAGCTGACCGGCATCGGACAGATCACCACCGAGTTCGCAGAGCTGCTCGTCGCTCGGGGGCATCGGGTCACGGTCGCCACGACCTTCCCGTTCTTTCCCCAGTGGCGGTGGCAGGAACGCCCTCCCCTGCACCGGCTGGACACACGCAACGGGGTCTCGGTCCGCAGGTTCCGCTTCCTCCTGCCGCGGCGCCGGGGAGCCGCCTGGAGAATCATCAGCGACACGTCGTTTGCGGCGTCGACGCTGCCGAACACACTCGGGATGTCGCGACCCGACTGCATCCTGGCCATCTCGCCTCCGATCCAGGTGGGACTCGCCGGAGCGATCCTGGCGAGGGCCTGGAGGACGAGTCTCTGCCTCTACGTCAAGGACCTTCCCCTCGAGGCGGCCCAGCAGGTGGGGATGATGCGACAGGGATCCCTGGTCCGCTCCGGCCGCCTGCTGGAAGGCTGGGCATACCGGCTGGCCAACTACATAGTGCTGCTCGACGACATTTTTCGGCCCAACCTCCTCGGTCACGGCGTGCCCGACGCGAAGGTCTCCGTCATCCCCAACTGGGTCGACGTGGAGCTTCTCGGCACGGCCGCCCCCGACCTGCGGCTCCGGGACAGGATGGGCGCGTCGCGACAGGATTTCCTGGCCCTCCACTCCGGCAACATGGGAGAGAAGCAGGACCTGGTCAACGTCGTGGAAGCCGCCGCCTGTCTTCGACAAGAGCGGCGCTTCCGGGTAGCGCTGGTGGGCGACGGCATGCAGCGGGATCTCGTCCACGAGGCGATCGAGAAAGGGCGGCTCGACAACGTACGTCTGCTCCCGCTTCAGCCGTCCAGTGTGTACGGCCAGCTGCTGGCGTCGGCGGACGTGCTGCTCCTCAACCAGCGCGCCAACGTGATCGACAGCGTCGCCCCTCACAAGCTGCTCTCCTACATGGCGGCCGGCCGCCCGGTCATAGCGGCTGTCCATCCGGACAGCGTCGCCGCCCGCCTGGTGCGGGCGGCCAGCTGCGGGGTGCTGGTCCCCGCGCAGGATCCCGCAGCGCTGGCCGAGGCGATCAGGTCCTTGAGCACCTCTGCCGAGCGAAGGCGCGCGCTCGGCGACTCAGGTCGCGCATTCGTCGAGCAAGCGTTCGACAGGAGGCGGCTGCTGGACGACTGGGAGGCGCTGTTGACTTCGATGTCGACCGGGACCAGCCCGGGACGCAGCCCGCGAACGGCGGTCGTCACCACATCGACACCACTCCCAGGTCGAAAGCTTCCGTGAGCGCGGAGAGAGTCCTGCTGACCGGCGGCGGAGGCTTCATCGGCGCCCATACGGCGGTCCTGCTGCTGCGGCGGGGCTATGCCGTCCGGGCCATCGACTGGCTGCAGCCCCCAGTCCACGAACCGGACCGCCGGCCGGCCTGGCTCCCGGCGGAGGTCGAGCTCTTGACCGGCGACGTGCGAGACAAAGCTGCAATGACGCGGTCGCTCCGGGGAGTCGATCGCGTGGTCCATCTTGCCGCCTACCAGGACTACATGCCCGATTTTTCGACGTTCTTCAATACCAACACGGCGGCGACAGCTCTGCTGTACGAGGTAATCGTCGAGCAGCGGCTGCCGATTCGCAAAGTGGTCGTCGCCAGCTCCCAGGCCACCCTGGGGGAAGGGCGCCACAGCTGCCCGGAGCACGGCGTCTTCTACCCCGGCCTGCGAAGTGAAGAGCAGCTGAGGGCCGGGCGCTGGAACCACGCCTGCCCGGTCTGTGGATGCGTCGCGAGCTGGGAGCTGACCGACGAGTCGGCCGTTCATCCGGAAAACCAGTACGCGCTGTCCAAGCACACACAGGAGCTGGTTTCGCTCAGCCTCGGACGTCGTTACGGAATCCCCAGCACGTGCCTGCGCTACAGCATCACCCAGGGGCGCTGGCAGAGTCCGCGCAACGCATACTCCGGCATCTGCAGGATCTTCACTCTGCGAGCGCTGTCCGGCAAGGCGCCGATCGTCTTCGAGGACGGTCTCCAGCAGCGCGACTACATCCATGTGGAAGACGTCGCACGGGCGAACCTGCTGGCCCTCGAAGACCCCCGAACGGACTACGAAGCCTACAACGTCGGGGGGGCCTGCTCGATGTCAGTCCTGCAGTATGCGGAGACCGTCGAGCGAGTCATCGGCCGCGGGCAGACGCCGCGGCTGCCGGGTCTGTACCGCTTCGGGGACACCAGGCACATCGTCTCCGACAGCGGTAAGTTGCGCCGTCTGGGGTGGGCGCCCACACGCAGCATCGAGGAGATAGTCGAGGAGTACGCCGGCTGGGCGGCTTCAACCGGCTACCGGGGCGACACCACAGATGAGAGCCTCCGCCGGATGCTCGCGGTCGCGGCGGTGAGGAGCGTCACCCGTTAAGGACCCGGACGTTGAAACCGGATGGTTGCTGGACTGGAGGAGGGTTCGTCGCATGAGAGTCTGTCTCGGCTGCGTGTGGTGTCGGGGGATCGCAAGAGCATGATGCGCATCGCTGTCGTCGGATTGGGGAAGTTGGGTGCCTGCGTGGCGGCCAGCTTTGCGTACAAGGGCTTCACCGTCTGCGGGGTGGATGTGTCGCCGTCCACCGTGGCCAGGGTCAACGAAGGCGCTCCGCCGGTGTTCGAGCCCGGTCTGGAGCAGATCATGGCCGCCAGCCGAGGTCGCTTCGACGCCACGCTGGACTACGGAGAGGCGGTGCGCGGCTCCGAGGCCACTTTCATCGTGGTCCCGACGCCCAGCGACGAGAACGGCGCCTTCTCGCTGCGCCATGTGACGGAGGCGGCTCGAAGCGTCGGCCGGGCGTTGAGGGAGTCGGCTGGCTACCACGTGGTCGTCCTCACCAGCACGGTACTGCCGGGAGGCACAGGGTCGATCGTGCTGCCGATCCTCGAGCAGGAGTCAGGCAAGAGTTGCGGCCGTGACTTCGGGCTCTGCTACAGTCCCGAATTCATCGCGCTGGGTACGGTCATCCGCGACTTTCTGAACCCGGACTTCGTACTCATCGGCGAATCAGACCCTCGCGCGGGGACGGCGCTGGCGTCTTTGTACCGGACGGTGTGCGACAACCGTCCCGAGATCGCGCGCATGAATCTCGTGAACGCGGAGCTGGCGAAGATCGCGGTCAACACCTTCGTGACTCTCAAGATCTCGTTCGCCAACATGCTGGCGGCCCTGGCCGAGCGAATCCCAGCCTGTGACGTGGACGTCGTGACTTCCGCCCTTGGGCTCGACAGCCGCATCGGTTCGCGCTACCTGAAAGGAGGAGTCGGTTACGGAGGGCCCTGCTTTCCGCGAGACAATCGGGCGCTGGCCTACATGGCCGTTCAGCTTGGCGAGCGGGCGCTGCTGGCGGAGGCCACCGACGCGTACAACCAGACGATCGTCCCCCGCCTCGCCGGGTATGCGCGTGCGCACGCGCCGCGGGGTGGGAGGATCGCCGTGCTCGGCGTGTCTTACAAGCCCGGTTCCAACGTTGTCGAGGCTTCGCAAGGCCTCGAGCTGGCCCGGCTTCTGGCCGAGGAAGGATTCCAGGTCGCGGTCTTCGATCCGCTGGCTCTCGACTCGGCGCGGCGGCAGCTCGGCGATCGAGTGACGTACCTCGACTCCCTCGAGTCCGCGGTCGGGGATGCAGACGTGGCGGTCATCGTCAACCCGGATCCGGCCTTTCGGGGCTTGCAGCGCCATGTGAGCGAGAACGGCGCGAACTGCGTCCTGATCGACGCCTGGAGATTGCTGCGAGGGCTCGACGGCGGCGTCCACCAGAACTATGTCCCGCTGGGTATCGGTCCGCAGAACGGGGCCCGGAGCGGCGCTCAGGACGGCGTCGAGATGTCACTCTCCGCCGCGCAAGGGACTGCTCTAACCGTCTAGGCCAGGACGCCGGCATGGTCGCTCGACGACACTCCGGCGCTGGGAAGGGAGGAAACGATGGACTGGTCTATCAAACAGATCCTGGTGACAGGCGGAGCTTCGTTCATCGGCTCTCATCTGGTCGACCGCCTCGTCGAGCGAGGAGCCAGGAGCATCCGTGTCGTCGACGATCTGAGCAGTGGCGAGATCGAGAACATCCAGGGCCACCTGGCACGTGGGTCGGTCCAGTTCTTCTCATACGACCTGCTGGCACCGGGCGCGGCCGACGCCGCCGTGGACGGGGTGGACGTCGTCTTCCATCTGGCGGCGATACACGGGGGCCGGGGCTACGTCGAGCTGCACCAGGCCGAGTGCGCGCAGAACCTGACGCTGGACGGGGCGCTCATAGCCGCCGCCAGGCGAGCTGGCGTTGAGAAGTTCGTCTTCGCGTCCTCGGGGTGCGTCTACCCGAACTACGTGCAGCAGGACCCCGGTCAACAGCTGTACCTGACTGAGGAGATGGCGGGTCCGCCCTATGACGCCGACGGCATGTACGGATGGGCCAAGCTCATGGCCGAGATGACGCTCAGGGCCTGTCACCGGACCTATGGCATGAACGCCGTCTCCTGCCGGTTCTTCACCGTCTACGGCGAGCGGGGAGTCGAGAACCACGCAGTGATGGCGATGATCGCTCGAGCCTTCGTCGGACAGGACCCGTTCGAGGTCTGGGGAGACGGCACCCAGCTCCGCAACTGGACCTACGTCGGCGACATCGTGGACGGGATGATCCTCTGCGCCCAGAAGGTCGGTGATGGTTGCGCGGTCAATCTCGGCACGATGGAGCGGACGAGCGTACTGGAGGCCGCAAGAGAAGTCCTGCGCTACACCGGGCACGACGTAGAGATCCGCTTTCTACCGGATATGCCCACAGGGCCATTGAACCGGATCGCCAGCAACGCGCTGGGCCGGCGGCTGCTCGGCTGGGAGCCGAAGATGAAGTTCGTCGACGGTCTGCATCGGACGATCGATTGGTACGTCTCCAACAAGGACCCGGCCCACGTGCGTTCGTACCTTGAACGAATGCTCACCGGACGGGGTCAGCGTGCGCTCGCCGGTGAACCGCTGCGGTGACCGGTAGCGACGGGCTCAGACTGCACCGGCTGCTCTACTACGCGAGCATGTTGCTGCTGGCGGAGCTGGTCGTGCGGCCGGTAGCCGGATTCACGATCTCAGACCTCCTCTTCCTGGCCGCCGTGGTCCTGGTCGTGCTCCAGGTGCGTGTGGCCCGCTTGGAGGGAGTCGGGTCGCTTCCACCCGGTCTGGTTTATGGAGTCCTCCTCTTCGCCGTCGGCGGCGGCTTCGCCTCACTCGCGTCGCAAGAGCTGCTTCCTTCGCTGGCAGTGGTCGCACGTTTCGTCTACCTCACCCTGGTCTGGTTCTGGCTGGGAGCCATGGTCCTGCGGACGGCCGGTCACGTGATGGTGGCTACACTCACTTGGTCGCTCTCGGTGGCGGTCTCCGGAGTGGCGGCGATCACGCAGTTCTTCGTCCACGGCCTGGCCCCGGTCCAGTTCAGCGGTCGCCTGGTCGGCCTCACCGGGCATCCGAACGACCTCGGGGGGCTCTCGTCGATAGCGCTGGTGCCCGTCGTCATGCTGAGCACCAGACCAGGTGTCCGGCTGTCTGTACGGCTGCTCACCATGCTCATGGTCGCCTGCACGGTCGCCGGCATCATACTTTCCGGCTCCGTCGGGGGGGTGCTTGCCAGCGCAGTGGCGCTGTGCTGGTTCCTGCCGGCCCTGTTGAGGACCGGCCATCTCGCGCAGGTCAGGAAGCGCTACCTGGTGGCCGGACTCATGGTGGCGGCGGCGGCGGGCTCCTGGCTGCTGAGCCAGCCCGCCTCCAGCGCCTACTCGCCGATCAGCCGAATACCGGCGGTCGTGGGCAACGTGAACCCGCAGGAAGCCACGGGCCTGGCACGCCTCGACGTCGACCGGCAGGCCGCCGCGGCAATCGTGGAGCAACCTCTGCTCGGCAACGGTCTGGACGACGACTCGGCGTTTCAGCAGGCGGGCGGCCTGGTGCACAACATGCTGCTCGGAGCCTGGTTCGGTGGCGGCCTCCCGGCCATGGTCGGAGTGCTGATGGTGCTGGGCTCCGTCGCGCTGGTGGCTCGCTCCGTCACGCGCGATGCCGGCTCGAACCAGGAACGAGTGATGGCCCTGTCACTCACCGCTTCGCTGCTCAGTTTCGTCGTCTTCGGAATGACGGCTCCCATTCTCTACGTGCGCTATGGATGGGTCCCCGGGGCGCTGCTGATCGCCTTGCGCGCCGCGCAGCAGCGAGCCCGCGCCTCGGTGGACGGCGTAGCCAGCCCCAGGAACGTGTTGCGATCGGAGCGCTCGAGCCTTCGTAGTTCCTGAGCGGTCGCCTGTTCGGCTCGCACCGGCGCAGGCGACCGCGCCCGAAGGCGAGATCCAATTTGGTGGAGGAGATTGCCCAATGTCCGCTTCTGTGTTTCCCCTGGTCGTGGCCTGAGCGACGCCATGCCTGCCCAACTCCTGGCTCATCCCGTCGCCGAGGACCAGTCGTCGCCATGCGTGCACGAGCTCGTCGCGGCTCGTGCCCGCCAACATCCCGGTGACCTGGCGGTGACAGGTCCCGACGGGGCCATGACCTACGGCCAGCTCGATCTCCGATCGGACCGGCTGGCCAGGCGTCTCACCGGCCTGGGCGCGGGGCCGGGCGCACTGGTGGGCCTCTGCATGGAACGCTCCGCCGCGCTCGTGCTAGCGGCTCTCGGCATCCTCAAATCCGGCGCCGCCTATGTCGCTCTCGACCCTGCCTATCCCGACGCCCGGCTGGAGTTCATGCTTCGAGACGCCAAGGCCTCGGTGGTGATCACGCCGGAAAGAACGGCCAGGCGCGTTCGCGATCTGCCACTGGTCGCAATCGACGTTGACGACCTGATGCGCAGCACGGATAGCGTCCAGCCGTCTGTGACGCCGGGCGCCTCGGCGCGCCCCGGCGATCTCGCCTACGTCGTCTATACCTCCGGCTCGACCGGCACAGCCAAGGGGGTGATGATCGAGCACCGTAGCCTGCTCGCGCTCGTCGACTGGCACCTGCGTGCGTTCGCGGTCAGCCCCTCGGACCGTGCGACGCAGCTGGCAAGTCCTGGCTTCGATGCCGCGATCTGGGAGCTGTGGCCGTACCTGGTGGCCGGAGCCTCGATCCACGTGCCTGAACAGGCGGTCCGCGACGACGTCGCGACGCTGACCGAATGGCTCGTCGACCAGGGCATCACCATCACCTTTCTACCCACACCGCTGGCGGAGACGGCACTGAACGTCGACTGGCCCTCTGAGACCAGGCTGCGCTTCCTTCTCACCGGCGGCGACAGGCTGAGCCGGCATCCCAGGACCGGGCTTCCCTTCGTGCTGGTGAACAACTACGGACCGACAGAAGGCGCGGTCGTGGCGACGTCAGGACGCGTGCTCCCGGCCCAGACAGCGCGCCGGCCGCCCTCCATCGGAAGGCCGATCGACCACGTCCGGGCGTACGTCGTGGACGCGCAGCTGCGCCCGGTGCCGCCTGGCACAGCCGGCGAGCTCTTGATAGGTGGCCCTGGCGTGGCCCGCGGATACCTGAACAGGCCTCAGCTGACGGACGAAAGGTTCATCCAGGACCCCTTCAGTCCGAAAGGCGGCCGCGTGTACCGAACCGGCGACCTCGTGCTGTGGGAGGGCGGCGACCTCGAGTTCCTGGGCCGCCTGGACGAGCAGATCAAGATCCGCGGCGTGCGCGTCGAGCCGGGCGAGGTCACCGCCGCCCTCGCCGCCCACCCCGACGTGGCGGCCAGTTTCGTGATGGCCAGGGAGCAGACCTCGGTCGAGAGACAGCTCGTCGCCTACGTGGTGCCGGCCGGACGCCGTCCCAATCCCGACGAGCTGCGCAGCCATCTCCTCGCCCAGCTTCCCGAGCAGATGGTCCCCGCCATGTTCGTGTACATGGATCGACTTCCGCTGACTGACAACGGAAAGGTGGATCGCGCGGCCTTGGCCGCCCCCGAGGACGCGGGCGGCCCTGACGATCCCGACCTGGCGCCCCCTTCCACCGAACTGGAGCGCGAGCTGGCCGCGATGGTCGCCGGAGTGCTCGGACTCGAGCGCATAGGAGTAGACCAGAACTTCTTCATGCTGGGTGGGCACTCGCTGCTGGCGGCGCAGCTCGTCGCCGCCATCCGTGAACGGTTCGGGGTCGACATGAGGCTGCACAGCCTGTTCGACGCGGGGACTGTGACGGGGCTCGCGGACAGGGTGAACGGTCTGATCATGGAGGAGCTCGAAGCCATGACAGACGAAGAGGCAGAGCGGCTCGCTGCCTCACCTTCGACCACAGGAGCAGGCGCGCCGCCATGACGTCTATCGCAGACACCTCCCTCAGCCTCTACCGGCTCCTCGACCCGGAGATCCTCTCTGATCCGTACCCGCTCTACGACAGGCTCCGTTCGACGGACCCGGTCCACTGGGACCCCTACCTGCATGCCTGGGTTGTGACTCGCTACGCAGACGTAATTGAGGTTCTGCATCGGTTCTCCGCCGCGTGCGTGGCTTCTCCCGAACAGATCGCCGCCATGGGAATGGCCGAGCTGTCCCCCATAGCGGAGGTGATGTGCAGGCAGATGCTGTTCCTCGACCCTCCAGCTCACGACCGCGTGCGATACCTGGCCGCGAAGGGCTTCACACCCCGGCGAGTCGACGCTCTGCGCGGCCACATCGAGGACATCACGGACCGCTTGCTGGACTCCGTCGCCGGCCGGGGCTCGATGGACCTGATCGCCGATTTTGCCAACCCGCTGCCGGCGATCGTGTCCGCGGAGATGCTCGGGGTTCCGCCCGCGGACCACCGACAGTTGAAAGCCTGGTCGGAGGACTTCGGTGAGCTGCTGGGCAACTTCCAGTACAACGCCGACCGCACCTGGCGAGCGCTGCGAAGTCTGGAAGAGATGTCCGCGTACTTCGGGCGTGCGCTCCGAGACCACGTCTGTCGCAATGGCGAAGGGCTCGTCGACACGTTCTCCGGCGCCCACGGGGTCGAAGGCCGGCTGACCGAAGAGGAGGTGGTCGCCAACCTGATCCTGACCATGGTCGGGGGGCAGGAGACGACGACCAATCTCATCGGCAACGGCGTGCTCACGCTGCTCCGCCATCGAGACCAGCTGGAGCGGCTCCGCCTGGATCCGACGCTCCTCCGATCAGCCATCGAGGAGCTGCTTCGTTTCGAGAGTCCCAGTCAGCAGACGCGACGCATGGCCGTCGCCGACGTCGAGCTGGGTGGAAAGAGCATCCGCCGTGGGCAGACCGTGATCACGGTGATGGGAGCGGCCAACCGCGACCCGGAGCGGTTCCCGGACCCCGACGTGCTCGACATCGGTCGTGAGGACAACCGGCACGTCGCCTTCGGCTGGGCCAACCATTTCTGCTTTGGCGCTCCCCTGGCTCGCCTGGAGGCGCACATCGCCTTTGGTGCACTGCTGAGCCGACTTCCGGAGATGACCCTCGCCACCGACGAGCTCGAGTGGCGGCCCAATCTGGGACTGCGAGGGCTCGTGAGCCTGCCCGTGACGTTCTGATGGACGCACACAACGGCGCCCCGCTCTCCAGGGCCAAGCTCGCGATACTCGAGCGCCGGCTGCGAGGTGACTTGCGTGCCTCCAGCGGCAGCAGGATTCCTCGCTCTATGGCGGCGGGACCGGCGCCGCTTTCCTTCGGGCAGGAGCAGCTCTGGTTCTTGGCGCAGCTCGTGGGTGGCTCGCCCGTCTACAACGAGCTGGTGGTCGTCCGGCGCCGCGGACCGCTGGACGCCCGCGCCCTGGAGCGCAGCTTTCAGGAGATCGTCAGGCGCCACGACGTGTGGCGTACCTCGATCGGGCCGGCGACGGCGGTGCGCAGCCCCGTGCAACTCGTGCATCCGTACGTCGAGGATCCCCTCGAGGTCGTCGACCTCGGCCGCCTGCCCCCCGGCGACCGCGAAGCCGAGGCCGCCAGACTGGCGCGGGCAGAGGTCCTGCGCCCGTTCGCCCTCGAGCGTGGCCCGCACTGGCGTGGGCGTCTGGTGCGGTTCGACGACCAGGACCACCGGCTCTACCTCGTACTGCACCACATCATGTTCGATGGATTCTCAATCTCAAGAATCCTCGCTCCCGAGCTGACAGCGCTCTATCGGGCTCATGCCGGCGCCCAGGAGCGGTCACTGCCCGAACTGCAGGTCAGCTATGCCGACTACGCACGCTGGCAGCGCAGCCGCGCCTCTGGCGCACACGTCTCCGGCCAGCTAGCGTACTGGCGGGAGCGCCTGGCCGGGCTGCCGGCCCTGGAGCTGCCAGCGGACCACCGGCGCCTGCAGGTCGAATCTCAGCCGGGCACGATGCATCGAGTCTCGATCCCGAGGGCGCTGGCCGACACCCTGGCCGCGCACGCCGCGGGGGAGGGGGCGACTCTGTTCATGGTCCTGCTTGCCAGCTTCCTCGGTCTGCTGAGGCGCTACACCGGTCAGGACACCCTGGTGGTGGGGACGCTCAGCCCCGGCCGCAAGGTGCCCGAGCTGATGAACGTGTTCGGCTACTTCGTCAACCCCCTGGTGCTGCGCGTCGACGTGAGCGGCGACCCTGCTTTCAGCGAGCTGGTGGGCAGCGTCCGAAGAGTCGTGCTCGATGCCTTGGACAATGACGAGGTCACGTTCGACCAGGTGGTGAGCGCGCTCCGAGCGCCACGCGAGCCGGGTCGCAATCCGCTCTTCCAGGTCATGTTCTCTCTGGAGCTCCCCCTACCTCCGCTGCTCGAGGGCTGGACGGTGACGCAAACCGAGGTGGACAGCGGGACCTCGAAGTTCGACCTCTCCGTCGACCTGGAGGATCGGCCCGAGGGCGTGGTGGGCCGCATCACATACCGCACGGACCTCTTCGAGGCTGCCACCGTGGCCCGGATCGCCGACGCCTGGACGAGCCTGTTGCGGCAGCTGGCGGCCGAACCTGATCGCCGGCTCTCCCAGCTGACCGTGCTGGGCCAGGGCGAGCGCCATCGACTGCTCGTGGAGTGGAACCACGTCGACGTCCAAAGCCCGCACAGTTGCATCCACGAGCTCTTCCAGGAGCAGGCGCGCCAGCGGCCCGAGCAGGTTGCGGTGACCTTCGCGGACGCGAATCTGACCTATGGGGAGCTGGACCGGCGTGCCAACCAGCTGGCTCACTACATGCGCTCACTGGGTGTGGGCCCCGAGACCTGCGTGGGCGTGTGCAGCGAGCGCTCGCTGGAGATGGTGGTGGCCCTGCTCGCCGTCCTCAAGGCCGGGGGGGCGTACGTCCCGCTCGACCCAGAGCATCCCGCCGAACGCCTCCGGCTGATCATTGAGGAGACGGCCGTCCCCGCGGTCCTGGTCTCGGCCACCATGACGCGGCGAATGCGCGCGTCGACGGCAGCTCGCCTGATCCCCCTCGACCTCGACCACCCTGCCGTCGCGCGTCAACCTCGAACCGCTCCACGGAGTGGCGCGACGCCGCAGAGCCTGGCCTACGTGATGTACACGTCCGGGTCGACGGGGACTCCAAAAGGAGTCATGGTCGAGCACCGGAATGTCGTCCGGCTCGTGCGGCCGGCGACGTATGCCCGGCTGGCCCCCGACGAGGTGCTGCTCCAGCTTGCTCCGCTCTCCTTCGACGCCTCGACCTTCGAGGTCTGGGGAGCCCTCCTCAACGGTGCCCGGCTGGCGGTGGCGGCGCCGGGACCTCTCTCACCCGCGGAGCTGGGCGCCCTGATCAAGCGCTGCGGAGTGACCACGCTTTGGTTGACCGCCGGACTCTTCAATCAGTTCATCGACGCGGCCCCGCAGCATCTCTCGGGTGTGCGCCAGCTTCTCACGGGCGGCGAGGCGCTCTCTCCAGCGCACTGCGCGCGGGCGCTCGACCTCCTGCCGCTCACCAGGCTCATAAACGGCTACGGCCCCACGGAGACGACCACCTTCGCCTGCTGTCACACGATAGAACCCGGCTCACGGCTGCAACCGTCGGTGCCAATTGGCAGGCCTGCTGGTCAGGCGCGCGTATACGTCCTGGACGGCCACCGCCAGCCGGTGCCGGTCGGCGCCGCCGGGGAGCTCTACATCGGCGGCCCCGGCGTCGCCCGCGGCTACCTTAAGAGACCGGGTCTCACGGCCGAGCGCTTCGTCCCAGACGAGCTGGGAGAGCCGGGCGGACGGCTTTATAGGACAGGGGACCTGGTGCGCTACCTGCCCGAGGGGCACCTCGAGTTCCTCGGTCGCGTCGATCGGCAGGTGAAGATCCGAGGCTACCGAGTCGAGCCGGGAGAGGTCGAGGCGGCGTTGTCGCGGCATCCCGCGCTGCGCGAGGTGGCCGTGGAGCCGTGGGAGGCTGGGCCAGGCGACCGGCGGCTGGTCGCATTCATCGTTCCCAACAACCACCGGTCGATCCGGGTAGCGGATCTGAGGGCCTTTCTCCGGCAGAGGCTTCCCGATTTCATGGTCCCCTCCACCTTTGTCCGGATGGAACGGCTGCCGCTCACTCACAACGGCAAGGTCGACCGCATGACGTTGCCAGCTCCCGGAACCGATCGTCCGGAGCTGGAGGAGTCGTACGTGGCGCCGCGCACACACACCGAGGAGGTGATCGCGCGGATCTGGCGCAGGGTGCTCGGCCTGCACCAGGTCGGCGTGCACGACGACTTCTTCCAGCTTGGCGGGCACTCCCTGCTAGCTGTGCGAATGGTGGCCGAAGTTGAGCGCGAGCTCAACCGCAGGGTTACCGTGGCCTCGATCTTTCAAGGCGGCTCGACGGTCGCAGGGCTCGCCTCGTTGATTCAGGGCGAGCGGGTCGAGCCGACGGAAGGGCCGCTGGTCGTGGCGACACAGGCTGCAGGGAGCCGGCCACCTCTGTTCTTCGTGGCTCCAGGCCAGCGAGATCTGATCGCGCTTCGGCATTTCATATCCGCTCTGGGGCCGGAGCAGCCGGTGGTCGGGCTCCTCACGCCACTCCGGAACCATCGCTTCGACCGCGAAGGCAGCGTGCGACAGCTGACGGGACCGCTTCTGGCGGCCATCCGTGAGCGCCAGCCCCACGGACCCTACTACCTGTGCGGGCACTCGCTTGCGGGACTCGTCGCGTATGAGATCGCTGGACTGCTTCGGTCCAGCGAAGAAGAGGTCGCCTGGTTGGGATTGCTGGACACCCTGACGCCGCATGCCGTTGAGGTCGCATCAGTCAGATCGCGCCGCCTGCTGTTGCGGCTTCAAAACTTCACCGAGCGGGTACGGCAAACCGGCGTTCGCGCGGTGCCCGAAGAATGCTGGGGTCTGGTCGTGCGCCGTGCTCAATGGGTGAGAGCGGTGCTCGGTTTCCCTCTACCCGCCCACCAGTTCGACTACCTGGGCGCTCGTCTGCTGGCAAGAGCTCACCAGGTGTCCGCGCATCAGCTGCCAGTGGATGTCTTCGCGACCACGTTCAGCAGCCGCGCATCGGGCAGCCCGAGCCTGGGCTGGGACCAGGTTCATCACGGTCCCCTTCAGTACCACGTCTTCCCGGGTGGCCATGGCTCGCTCCTGAGAGAGCCGGTCGTTTCCCGAGTGCTGGGGATCGTGGCCAGTCGGCTGGCGGAGAGATAATCCTCCAGCCAGGATAACTCGCCACTCCCGGCGCCGAGAGAGGCACACTCACCATCAATGTTTCGCCTGTTTTCAGCAGCTGGCCACGGCGCTGAAAGCCGTCTCATTGCGCCCCGCCACCTTGACAATCGTTTGGCGGTTAGGCTCTGAGGGCCTAGGGCAATTGTCTCATCCCCATTTGGGCTACCCGTCCTATTGGGCAATACACACGCTTCAACTAACCTGGGGTAGAGAGTCCAGCAACGCATAACACGGCGATCTGAGGACGTGAGGTATTGATCAACCCGCTCGTTTATTGAGCGCGGCCAGCGGTCAAGAGCTCCACTGCTGTCGCATCCTCGTGGCTCGCCAGTCATAGCATCACGCAACTTGATTACGGGTTCTGCCTACTGGGTGGGGGGCTTTGGAATGTTGGCATCTCCCGTCAATGGTCATCTTTGCGATCCGTGGTGCACTCTTCAGACTGCTCCTCGCCAAGAGCGCGTCGTGTGCACGCAGCTGGCCGCTCTCGGAATAGAGCACTACGCACCTGAATTTGCGTCACACGAGCACACGAGGCCCGGCAGCGTGCGCGACCGCCGCCGGCGCTGGGTATTCCCCGGCTACGTGTTCTTCAGGCATACCGCCGACGCGAGTGCGCTCCTAGCCATACGCTGGGCTCCAGGCGTGTGCCGCATACTTGGTGAAGACGGCGTGCCGCTCGTGGTCTCCGATGAGCTCGTCCAGCACCTTCGCGACCGTATCTCCCAGATGCGCAAGGGTCAACTGAGACAACGGTTTGTCCCCGGCGAGCCCATAGTGATCGAGCGCGGACCCCTGACCGCGCTCGACGCCATCTTCGATTGTGAGCTGGACGCTCCGCATCGTGTCCAGATACTGGTCCAGCTCATGGGTCGCGAACTGCGAGTACGCATCGACCCGAACTACATTCGATCCACAGTGAAGTACGCTGACTGACCGGGTTGCTCAGGGCTTGCGCCAGGCCCGAATGTAGTCGATATCAAACTGCCCCGGCCATGATGTCGTCGAGTCCGGATCACTGATCCAGGGTCCGCCCACGTCGAGGTTGGCCCGAATGTCCATCGCGGTTTGCGGGATGGTGTTGCTGTCGGTGTACGTCTTACGAGCCACGCCGTCGACGTACCACTTGATATAGGTTGGTTCCCAGTCGACGCCGAACGTGTGCCAGCCGCCCGCGAAGTCCGGACCGACGTATTGAGTGTAGTCCTGATTGTTGGTGGCGCTTGCGTCCCGCCAGTGAAAGGCCATGTTGACCATATTCGAGCTCTTGCCCAGGATCTCTGCGATGTCAAGCTCGGGCGGCCAGCTCCCGTCCGCCGAACTCATCCATAACCCGGATTCGAAGCCGTACGTGCCGGCGACGCGGATTCGAGCCTCCGCGAAGCCGTAGAGCATCGAGAATTTGGGGGGTCGGCTGAGGTCGCTGCTCGTTCGCCCGGACTGAATCTCGCCCAGCGTATAGTCATATGAGCCACTGGCGTCGCTCCCCGCCGTCTGCCGGGCGCTCAGAGCTAGAGTGCCGCTACCAACACTGACGTTGGCTGCGGTGTGCCGAACATTGGTCTGCCCCTGCGCGCCGGTGCAGCCCCACCAAAGGCAGGTTGACCACTTGTTCTTGTCGAGGGAGAGACCTGAGAACTCGTCGGCGAAGATCACGTTCCAGGTTCCGCCAGGACCATTCGGCTGCGGCGCGGTTCCAGAGGAGGTCGGATGCAGAAGCGCGAAAAGCACGGCCACGGCCACCAGCCTCATGAGGGCCGGCCCCTGACCGCGTTCATTGACGGCCACCGCCATTCAAGAATTGTCGCTTTCGTCCTGAGGAAATCTCGCAGTGTCATCGTCACCTCCCCTGCTGCCAACGGGTCATTACGGAAGCCGCCGCTCCTCCTGCTTCTGGGTGCCCACGATACGAGCCTGTCCACCACATACCACGCCCTCCAGAGTGTCGGCGTCGGGTGGGAGCCTAGCTCCCGTCCTCGATCTCCCAGGCGTGGTCGCGGGCGTGCCAGGCGATCCGCCGGGCGGCATATGGGACCGGCCACCGCTTGCGGGCGTCCAGGCCGTCGCCGGGGAGGGTCGCGCAGGGCGCCCAGGATCGCCTCAGGGAAGGCTGAGACCGCGGGCCTGTCCTCCCACACCGGCTCCCGCAGGCGAAGGCCCAGCTTGCGGGCGTATGCAGACTCGGCGCCCAGCACGTGGCCGGCGATCGCGTCCCTATCGCGGCCGCCTCCGCGAGGGCCCTCGCGCAGCTCGGCCGGAGCCCCTGCGGCCAAACGGTGGAAGACGGCCCAGGACGCCGCCACCAGTGCCTACAGGAAGGCTGCCGGCGACGGCATCCAGGTGCACGGCGGCATCGGCTTTAGAGATCGCGAGTGCATCCAGCAACCGGGGGCCCGCGATCAGCCATGGCGCCAACCGCTCCAGGTCAACCCCGCGCCGCCTGACCTCCTCGACGTGCTCGGCCAGCTGGCAGCCGCTTCAGCTGCTCGCCGGCGTCAGACCTTAAGCGTCCAACCAGCTGTTCGATCCTCCGGGGCGTCCGTCTAGGCTTGTCTGGGAAGGGGCAGCAGTGGCGGTTACCCGAACCCTCCTGGCGGCGGCCCTCGTGGCGATCTCGTGCACCAGCAGTGGACCGCCGCTTCCAGATCCGCTGCCCCCACGAGCTTTATCCCACCGTCGACGACAGCCTGCCAGCCTCCGTCACCCTGGGCTCCTAGTCCGACCGCGCCGCACCTCCCAGAAGTCCAGGGCAGGGCGCCGGGTGGCGAGCTCTGGGCCCTCATGTTCCACACCATGCCGGTCCAAGCTGGGGTTGAGACAAAGATTGTGTGGCGGATGACGGGTAGGGGTTCTTGCGCATCGCGGCCCGGCGCACGTACGGGAACGTGGCACGGCTCACGTTCGGTCCGGAAGCACATGGGGCTCAGCCCCCGCTCAGCGGTTGGGGGGCGCTGCGCTGATATCGCCGAGAGGCGAGGCCCCACCGCGCTCGATGGCCACATCGCCGAGGGAAACGATGCCGGCTGGTCGCCCCTTCTCGTCCAGCACTGGCACCCGGCGTATGGAAATTGCTCCGCATCAGCTCGATGGCCTGCTCGATGGTGTCGCTTACAGAAAGCGTCAGCGGCTCTCGACTGCAGATCTCTCCGACCGGTGTGGTTCTAATGTCTCGCTCCTCGGCAACCACCCTGATCGTGATGTCCCGATCGGTGACGATGCCACAGACAACTCCCTCCTCGAGCACGATCAGGCTGCCCACGTCGGCCTCCCGCATCAGGCGCGCGGCCTCAGCCACGTCTCGGCACTCACCAAGAAGGGGTTCGGCGTCATCACGTCCTGGGTGCGCTGAACCATGTCTTCCTCCCTTTCTCGTGGTCGTCGTCGCCGTGGACCAGCGCGAAGCCGTCCGCGATCGACTTGAGGCCCGCCGCCTGCGGGACGATGTCGAGGTTAGCGGCATCGAACGCACGGGCCTCGCGCAGGAGCGCCGCTGAGCGCTTATCGCTCGCGGTGGCTACGGTGGCATCCTCCTCCCTGGGCCGCGTCGCAGGAGCCCGGCCAGACTGCCGTCGCCCGCCTGAGCTGGCCGCCCCATGCACTATGTCCCCACCAGAAGCGCGTTCTGGCGGGGCGACCAGCCGGCGGCCCAACTCCAGGACCTTGCCTCGAGCCTCGACGAGCTCGGGCGTGTTGCCCTGTGCTCGCTCCAGGCGAATGGGCCTGCCCCGAAACGACAGACAACAACACTATGCGGCTCGGGGGGCCGCACCTGGCAGACAAGCTTCATATTCGGCCGGCGTGCGGTACGCCAGCGTCGAGTGCAGGCGCTGCCGGTTGTAGAAGACCTCGATGAAGTCGAAGATCGCCTGCCGCGCCTGCGCCCTGGTTGCCCAGACGTAGCGGTGCACGAGCTCGACCTTCAGCGTCGAGTAGAACGCTTCGACCACCGCGTTGTCCCAGACCTGCCTCGGTCGCGACAGGCTCTGCCTGATCCCGTGTGCCGCCAGCAGCTGCCGGAACCGCGCCGAGGTGTACTGGCTGCCACGATCCGAGTGGAAGATCAGCCTCGCAACCGGCCGGCGCCAGCTGAGCGCCATCTCCAGGGCCTCGCAGACCAGGTCGGCCCGCATGTGGTCGGCCATCGCCCAGCCCACCACGCGCCGCGAGGCCAGGTCGATCACAGTCGCCAGGTACATCCAACCCTCCCAGGTCCGCACGTACGTGATGTCGCCCGCCCAGCAGGCGTTCAGGGCCAGCTCCTCGGGCTGGAACCGCCGCCCGACCAGGTCCACCGCAGAGGGGTCCGGATCGGGGCCGGGGATGGTGGTCTTCTTCCACCGCTTGAGATACCGGGCCTCCAAGCCTTGCTCCCGCATGATCCGCGCCACCCGCTTGCGCGAGCACCTCACGTCCTGCCGCCGCAGCTCCCGGTGCACCCGCGGCGAACCGTAGGTCTGCCGGGAGCGCTCGAAGATCGCCTTCGCCTTCTCGGTCAGCTCCTGGTCCTCCTGGGCCCGCCGAGACGGCTCCTGCTTATGCCACTCGTAGTAGGCGGCTCGGGAGACCTTGAGGAGGCTGCAGGCCCGGTTGACGCTGCGCTCCTCGGCCTTCTCCGCCTCGATGAACGGGTACACGTTCACCGGTCTCCCCTCGCGAAGAAAGCCGTCGCCCGCTTCAGGATGTCGCGCTCCTCGCGCAGCACCCGGTTCTCCCTGCGCAGCCGCGCCAGCTCCTCCTGCTCGCTGCTGGTCAGGCCCGGCCGGCGGCCGGCGTCGATCTCGGTCTGCTCCACCCACCGGCGGACCGAGCTCTCGGTCAGATCGAGATCACGCGCGATCTCGGGGATGGACCGGTCACCATCTCGGCAGAGCCCCTCCACCTCGGTCTTGTAGGCCGCCGTGAACGCCCTCCTGCGCCGTTTCTGCTGCATCGCTTGCTCCATCGATCGAACATCCTCCCGGGGCTACACCCCACATCTTGGATGTCCGTCGTACCGGGGCAAGCGCAGAAGGCGGGCATCGTCAATCGCCCTCAGCAGACTCGGGCCGGCCTCAACGTCAGCCAGCTTGGCCTCAGCTGTCTCGATTGCCGAGCGGTCGCTGCTGGTGACGTCGAGTTCGTTCTCTGCCCTA
>JALZAW010000550.1 GCA_030948155.1 Candidatus Dormiibacterota bacterium
CAGCCCGCCTATGCCCCGCCAGCTGCCTCCTCCCCCACCACTGCTTGGCCCCGTCACGATCAGGCCCAGACGGCCACCAGCGCCACCGCCTACGACCAGGTGACAGGCGATCTGATTCAGATGACTGAGGAGGCCCTCGGAAACCGCTCGCGCAAGATCAAGGATCTGCTGGCGAACGCCGAGAAATCGCGCTCAGGCCTGGAAGCGGCGATCGATGAGATTCCCCAGGTGTCGATCCTCTTCGTGGACACCGCGCGACTGGAGAACCTCGCCAACGAGTTGCGGGCCAAGCTCCAGAGCTATCCCGCATAAACGAGCAAGGGGAGGCAGGCCTCCCCTTCCGGAACCCCACCGGGAAGGGCAAGGGGAGGCAGGCCTCCCCTTCCGGAACCCCACCGGGTCTATACAACACCGCCGTCTCGCGCGGGGCCGCGGACTTTCAATTGAGAAACCGCTCGACCAGGGCCTTGCCGGCGTCGAGTTTCGGCCGGGATGAACCCGGCCTATCGACCGTTCGATGGCAAAATAGTCGAACGCGATTTCAAGGAGCCAGGCATTCCTCCCCTTCGGAAACCCCTCCCGGCGCTCCCCAGCGGGCGGTATCTTCCAAGGCCGAATGCTCGTCGTGAAGCCGCATTCAGCGGTCGAAGAGTGATGTCGTGAACCGGCCGGGATGAACCCGGCCTATCGAGCCGACGTCCCCGGAGATTGCGCCGTGTCAATACATCGGTGGCCCGAAACCTGGCTCTGAGCCGAAGCTGGACGTGAATGCGTAGGGGACTTATGTTCGCGCGGGGATCCCTTGGGCTGGTACTGCTGGTTCTCGCTGCCATTTGGGGGGCGGGGTGCTCAGCGCCTCCCCAGGTGGTCGGCGTGACACCACAACCCAGGGCCACGGGCTTCCCCACCAACGGTCACCTCTCAGTCCAGTTCGACAGGCCCATGGACAGCGCTTCGGTCGCTCGGC
Organism: Candidatus Dormiibacterota bacterium; assembly: GCA_030948155.1. GTDB lineage: Bacteria > Chloroflexota > Dormibacteria > Dormibacterales > Dormibacteraceae > Dormiibacter. The sequence continues at coordinate 968 of JALZAW010000550.1, forward strand.
ACTTTCGGCTTGAGCCGCAGGTTCACGGCACTTTCAGCTGGCCCAGCGACCACGAGGTCGTCTTCAGCCACGAGACTCTCCGGCCGTCCAGTCGTTACACAGTGGTGCTTGACCCCGGTTATCGCGATCGGCAGGCGAACGCCACGTCGCTCCGACATAGCTGGTACTTCGATACCGAGGAGCCGCCCCGGCTGAGCGGCGCCAGCCCTGGCGCGAACGACGCGGGGGTCGACCCGGCGGCCTACCTTAGCCTCTCTTTCAGCCGAGCGATGGACGTGGCCTCCTTGAATGGCGCGGTGAGCCTCTCACCGAGCCTCGCCTTTCAGCTTCGCCAGGACCCTGCCGATCCCCGGCGCGTGGAGATCGCCCCCTCGCAGCTGCTGGCGCCTGATCAGGACTACTCGATCAGCGTCGCGCCGACTGCCCGCGACGTTCACGGCAACATACTGGCCACCGGCTCAGCCATCGCCTTTCGGACGGGGCAGGTGAAGAGCCTCCAGCATTGGGTGGGCTTCATCGCCACGCCGGTTCCCAGCGGCACCGGCGAGGGCATCTGGCTGGTCAACGAGAGCGGGTTTCCCCGCCCGCTGCTGGCCGCCACTGTCGCCGGCTTCCAATGGGCGCCAAGCGGCGACCGGCTGCTGCTTCGCAGCGACTCGGGAATCTGGTCGGAGAGCACCCTCGACGGCAGCAGCAACCCACTCCCCTTCGCCGGCCGCTGGGCTGCTTACCTGGACTCGATCGGCAGCTTTGCTCTGCTGGACGGCGATCGCCTCCGAACCTGGGCGCGAGACGGCGGCGGTTACACAGAGGTGGCTCAACGGGTGCTCCAAGCGGCTGTCTCCCCGAGCGGCCGCCAGATCGCCTTCACGACGCCGGCTGAGTCAGGTACGGCGATCCGCCTCTACGACGTCGGCCTCAAGACCGAGTCGCTGCTTCAAGCCGAGAACGCCGCAGTGGACGGGCTCGCCTGGGCGCCCGATCTCAGTGCTCTCGCCTACCGCTCCCCCGCAACAGATCCGGACCAGACCCGACTGCGGGTGCGAAATTTGCGGGGCGGCTCCAGCCAGCCGTTCACTGTCACCACCGGTCAGATGAGCGTTCCCATCTGGCAATCAGACTCTCGTCACCTGCTCCTCACCGCGCCCGTGCCCACCAAGATCGGGCTGGTGGCGAAAGCCTTCCGGCTCTTATCGGCCCCGGGCCAGAGCCAGACGCTCAGCGCCGCAAGCGGCCTACCCGCGGAGCCGCAGACCTCAGTCGAGCAGCTGAGCCCTTCACCGGACGGCCATCAGATCGCCTTCATCTCCAGCACCGCAGGCCTGCCTCAGGTCTGGCTAATGAACGCTGACGGCAGTCGCCTGA
>JALZAW010000551.1 GCA_030948155.1 Candidatus Dormiibacterota bacterium
CGATATAGCCGTATTCGGCCGGATATCGGGTGGCGGTGAACAGCTCCCGATCCAGGTGGATGATCCCCGTCTCGTGGTTGACCTCGTACTTGTTGCGGCTGCCCTTAGGCACCTCGACTATCACTTCAAACTCCATGGTCAGTTGATTGTGCCCCCCTCGAAGAGTAAGCGCCGCGCTCTGACCGTGGGGTCTTGAGCGCGGGTTGCGGTGATACAGTCCCCCCGTGCAGACGCTGAAGGGCCAGACCGCGCTTGTGACCGGCGGCGGCCGGGGGATCGGGCGCTCAGTCGCGCTCGCCTTCGCTCGCGCCGGAGCCCAGGTCGCCGTCGCCGCCCGCACCCAGTGCGAGATAGCTGCCGTCGCCGCTGAATGCGGCGGCCTGGCCGTCCACCTTGACGTGACCGACGAGATTGGCTGCGCCGAGGCAGTGGCGCGAGTGGAGCGGGAGTTCGGCCGCCTCGACATCCTCGTCAACAATGCAGGCGTCGCGACGTCGCACAAGTTCACCGAGCTGGACACGGCCAGCTGGCGGCGAACCCTGGCGGTCGACCTGGAAGGCCCCTTCTTCCTGACTCGCGCCGCAGTGCCGGGCATGCTCCAACGCGGCTCGGGCGCTGTCATCGCCATCGCCTCAGTGGCGAGCCGAACCGGCGCTCCCTACATCGCCGCCTACACAGCCGCCAAGCACGGACTGCTCGGGCTCATGCGCTCGCTCGCTGCCGAGTACGCCGCTCGAGGCATCACTTTCAACTGCGTCTGCCCTGGCTACGTCGATACGCCCATGACGCAGATGACACTGGACACCATAGTTGCCAAGACCGGCCGCAGCCGCGAGGAAGCGCTGAAGCCACTTCTCACGCCCCAGCGCCGGCTGGTGGAGCCAGCGGAGGTGGCAGCGGTCTGTCTGCTGCTGGCCTCAGACGCGGGTCGGGGCATCAACGGCCAGGCGATCAACGTGGATGGTGGCCTGGTCCAGTCCTGACAACGCAGCACTGGTGGCGCCTTCAGCCAGCAGCCTCCGGCCGGCCGGAGCCGACGGCGTCAGCCTGAGCGTGTCCTCGGCGCCGGCACCGTCTGGCTCGCCAGCGCCGCCGCGATCTCCTGCGCTTCGCCGGCTTGCATGGCGCCGATGGAGATCCGGATGCCAGGTCCGCTTCGGAGCCGGAAACGTTCCCCGGCCGAAGCCGCCCAGCCCCCTCGGAGCAGCCTGGCCAGGGCCTCACTCTCGTCAGGTACCTCCGCCCAGACGTTGAGGCCCGAGCGACCGCGCGCGGAGATCCTCTGCTCGGCAAGGGCGGAGATCAGCGCCTCCCGGCGCTGACCGTACTCCCCGGCGGCCGCCTCAACCAGTCGCTGAACGCCTGGGTCTCGCGACATCTCGGCCACCAGTCCCTGGAGAAGCCGGCTGACCCAGCCGGCGCCGAGACGCTGACGTCCCTCCAGCCGGGAGATGGTCACCGCGTCGCCGGCCACCACGGCGACTCGCAGGTCAGGGCCAAGCGCTTTCGAGGTGGAGCGGACCACAGCCCAATGCTCCTGGCCGGATGTCACAGTGTGACTATCGGCGCCGGAGGCGGCGCCGAAATGATCGTCCTCGATCACCAGGACACCCGGCCTGGCTGCCAATACCTCTCGCAGCCCAGCCGCGCGCCTGGCATCCAGGGCCGCCCCAGTCGGATTCTGAGCGCGAGGTGTGACCACAACTGCCGAGAGCTGTCGCAAAGACGCTTCGAGGTGGTCAGGCCGGAGTCCTGAATCGTCGACGGCCATGGGCTCCGGCACGAAGCCGAGGGCGTGGATCAAGTCGAACAGGGAGTGGAAGCCGGGATCCTCCACTCCCACGCGAGCGCCGGGGTGAAGGTGGGCCATGAGGGTTCTCTCGATCCCGTCCAGCCCTCCTCCGGCGACCGCGAGGAAATTGGGCTCGATGCCGTCAGCTCGGAAGCTATCGGCGGCCAGCTGGAGCAGGTCGGCCACGTAGGGGCTCTCGCCGTAGAGCCACTGCCGGCCCCTGAGCCGTTGCAGAAAGTCGGGCAATGCGGGCAGGAAGGCCGGATCAGGGTTGCCTGAGCTGAGATCCCGCACTCCAGGCGGGACCTCGGCCACGGAGCGGGAGGCCAAGGGTGGCCGGAGGCTTACCTGAGTGCCGCGCCTCCCTGAGGCGGTGACCAGCCCGCGCCGCTGAAGGTCCCGGTAGGCGGCTTGGACGGTCGTCGGGCTGACCGACAGGTCTTGCGCCAGCCGGCGCACTGGCGGGAGTGCGTCGAGGGGTTTCAGCTCGCCGGTTCTGATGGCGTCCTCGACGCTCGAGCTGATCTCGCCCGCCC
>JALZAW010000552.1 GCA_030948155.1 Candidatus Dormiibacterota bacterium
TGCGGCGCTGAAGTGGGCACTATCCAGTCCGGCGGTCGTCCGAGCGATGGCCGACCGCGCGCCTCGGCGGGTGATCTACGTGCCCGACCGGCTGATCAATATCGTGCCCTGAGCGGGCGGCTCCATCGCTGACTCAGTCGGCACGTTGTTCACCTCAGCACCTTGACAACCGGGCTTGACTGGCGTCCGGTCGGGTCGAATACATTTTCAGTGTCGCAGTCTGAGACCCCCCAATGGGTGGGGGGTTTGGGGGAGGGTTTATGTGGTATCGCGCGCGGGAGAGGCGGGCCGGCGCTCATCACATCGTTCGCCCCAACCCCGCCCCGAAACCAACGAGCAGACCGCACGTGACTGATGACAATCGCCCGAGAGCAGCTGAGCCAGGGTGAAGCCGATCGGAATCGCCCTGCCGGGCGCGGCGACACCCGCCGAAGCGGGTCGCCTCGCTGCCCGAGCAGAACTCCTGGGCTTCGATGCGGTGTGGGCGCTGGACGTGCGCCGCGAGCCGTTCCTCACCTGCGCGGCTGCCATCGCCTCCACCAGTCGGATCTCGGTCGGCACCAACGTGGCAGTCGCCTTTGCTCGCTCGCCCACCGTCACCGCCACAGCTGCCTGGGACCTCGCCCTCTGGAGCGGCGGCCGCTTCGTCTTGGGCCTGGGCACCCAGGTCGGCCCCGCTCTGCAGGCTCGCTTCGGTGTCAGCGTCGACCGGCCAGGACCGCGGTTGAGGGACTACGTGCTCGCCGTGCGTGCCTGCTTCGCCGCCTTCCGCCGGGGCTACGGCCGCTACGACGGTGAGTTCTACTCGATCCGACGCCCAGCCTTCCAGCCTGGCTCCGAGCCGGGTGTGCCGGAGCCGCCCATCTACATCGCCGCCGTGAACCCGTTCATGACGGGCATCGCCGGCCAGGTCGGCGACGGGCTCGCCGCCCACCCGTTCACGACGCCCGATTATCTGCGGAAAGTGATGCTCCCAGCTCTGGCCGCCGGCGCCACCCGGGCGGAGCGGGTCCGGCCACGAATCCTCCAGCAGCTCGTGGTCGCGCCCAGCCGCAGGCTGGCCGCCGCCCAGATGCTGGTCTACACAGTGCCGAGCTACCGCCGCGTCCTGGATCACGCGGGCCAGTCCCAGATGGCTGATGCCGTACTGGCGGCAGTGCAAGCGGGTCGTCGCTCGGAGGCTCGAACCATGATCGAGAGTGGCTACCTCGACCTGCTGGGGGTAGTGATCGGCGTCGATCAGGAATCAATCCGGCAAGGGCTGCAGCGCTGGCTGCCGCTGGCCGACTTTATCTCGCTCAGTGTGCCCTGGTTTGGCGTGCCCCATGCCGAACAGATGAGCTTGATGGAAGGGCTGCTGGAGCAGGTGGCCCCCCTCAACCTGGCCTGAAGAGCGCCTGGTTCGTCATACTCGAAGAGGCTGGCGGTGCCGGAATAGGTGCGGAGCCTGCCCGGTAGCGAAAGCTTGGCCCGCCTGGCCAGAACGCCTTGGAGAACTGAATGCATTCGATCGTCAGTTGGTGTTTGAGCAACCGTCCAGTGGTTGTGCTCTTCAGCCTGGTGCTGATGGGCGCGGGCGTGGCCAGCACTTTCAAACTGAACCAGGAGCTTCTGCCCTCGGTTGAGTTTCCGTCCGTCTTCATCCTGGTTCAGGACCCGGGCGCAGGACCTGACCAGGTGGATCGTGACGTCTCCAAGCCACTTTCCGACGGCCTGACCGGTCTGCCCCGCCTGAAACACGCGCAGACCATCGCCTCGCAGGGATTCAGCACAGTGATCCTCACCTTCGACCTCGATTCCAGCCTGAAGGAGGATCAGGACAACACGAATCAGCGCCTGAACCAGGTGCAGCTGCCTAGCGGAGTCGGCAAACCATTGGTTCAGACCTTCAGCTTCAACGCGATCCCGAGCATGACCTACACCCTCGCGGCCAAGGACGGTGACCTGGTCCGAGCGACCCGAGAGGCGAACGACCTAATCGCCCCGGCCCTCACAGGCGCCACCGGCTCCGCCCAGGTCAAGGTCTCCGGGGGTGCGAGGGAGCGCGTTCTCATCACGCTCGACGGCTCCAAGCTGGCCGAAAAAGGGCTTTCCCTCCAACAGGTTCAGCAGGCGCTGACCGGCGCCAACGTTGATCTCCCGGCCGGTACCACTCTCGATGCTGACAAGACGCTTCCAGTGCAGGCCTCCAGCTCGCTGCGGACAGTCGATGATCTGAAGAACCTGGTGGTCGTCTCCAGCTCAGCGCAGGCCGCCGGCGAGCAAGCCGCTACCGGCCAGCCTGGCGCCACTCAGACCGCCGCGCCGGCTAGCAGCCCGAGCC
>JALZAW010000553.1 GCA_030948155.1 Candidatus Dormiibacterota bacterium
AGCCCTGGTCCCCTTACTCGATACCAGCTACAACCGAGATCTACTCCCGGGCTTGGAGGCTGGTCTCTACGGAGCCAGCTTCCGCTTCCGGGTGACGCGCGAGGACATGAACAACCAGCCCGAGCGCTCCGACTACAACCCCGAGGGTATCCCCGAGCGGACCATCCGCGAGGTCGAGCTCAGGGAGTTCGGGCCGGTCACCTTCCCGGCCTACGCCGGCACCAGTGTCGGCTTGCGCTCGGTCACCGATGAATTCGTATTCGGCCAGTACCTGCGCGACCGCGAGAAGTTGCGCGAGCTGGTTCTGAATTTGCCCGCGACTGCGGTAGCACCCCCGGAAGCTGGCGCCGAGGCCGAGCCTCACCCCAGCGAAGGGCGCCGCGATGACCCGCCAGCAGGCATCGCCCCCGACGAGCGGCCAGTCGGCCTGCCCGTCTTTCGCAATCCGCATAGGAGACGCAAACCAAGACATGCAACGTGACGAACGTCAGGCTCGAGTAGCTGAGCTGGAGCGCTGGGTCCAGGAGCAGCACGACGAGTACGAGGACGACGCCTTCCCCGAGGAAGTCGCCCGCTCCTGGGAAGACAACAACCGCGAGCTCGATGAGCACCGCCGGGTGCTGGCAGAGCTCGACGCCCGAGATGCCCGAGTGGCGCGGCTGGCCAGCGAGGGCAACGGCCATCGTGAATCCGGCGACGGCACCCTGGGCGCGGCCCCCGCTCGCTACCAGGGCCAGCAGATGGTCTCGCGGATGAACGAGTACGAGGTCTATGACCTCCAGTCAGTGCGCTTCAACCCCATGGAGGGTTCGGGCGGGCGCGGCGGGCGCGAGCTTCGTGATCGCGCCCTGCGGGCGGTGGAATACGCCCACTTCAGCCATCCTGACGCCGAGCGCGCCAAGGTCCAGGGCTACGTCAGCCATCTGCTCGATGCCCGTGACTCCGAAGACCGCTACATCGCTCGCCGCATCCTGCTCACCGGAGCTCCCGCCTATCGCACGGCCTTCGCCAAGACCGTGGGTTCGGCCATGCGCGGCCTGGGTGCCGTGCAGCTCTCCATCGAAGAGCAGAAGGCGATGGAGTCCGTGCGCGCCATGTCGGTCGGTACCGGCAGCACCGGCGGTTTCGCGGTTCCCTACTTCCTGGACCCGACCGTGATCCCGACCTCCAACCTCTCGGTCAACCCCTATCGCCAGATCTGCCGGGTGGATACCATCCCCGGCAACGAATGGCGCGGCGTCACCTCGGCCGGCGTCACCGCCTCCTACGCGGTGGAAGCCACCGAGGCGGCTGACAACAGCCCGACGCTCGCTCAGCCCAACCTGCTGATGCAGCGGGCACAGTGCTTCGTGCCGGTCTCCATTGAGCTCACCCAGGACTGGGGCGCTCTCCAGGGCGAACTGGCACAGCTCATCCAGGACGCCAAGGACGACCTCGAAGCCCTCAAGTTCACGCTCGGTTCGGGCACCAACGAGCCCACCGGACTGATCACCGGGGCCACCACCACCACGGCCACGGCCACGGTGGCGACCTTTGCGGTCGGCGACCTCTACCTGCTCGAGCAGTCGGTACCGCCGCGTTTCCGTCCCCGCGCTCAGCTCATCGCCAACCGCGGCATCTGGAACAAAGTTCGCCAGTTCGACACCGCGGGCGGTGCAGGCCTCTGGGTCTACCTGCCTGCTGGACTTGACAACAATGTGCCGCGCGGCGGCAACCTGGGCGTCCAGGTCCTCGGCTACGGTGCCAACGAGGCCTCCTCGATGGTGCTGACGACCACGACCGGTTCCAAAATCATGGTCATGGGCGATCCTCGCTACTACATCATCGTGGACCGTGTGGGACTCGACATCGAGGTTATCCCGCACCTCTTCGGCGCCGTCAACAGATTTCCGACAGGACAACGGGGCTTTTTTGCGTATTGGCGCAATAATGCCCGGGTTCTCGATCCGAACGCTTTCCGCGTCCTGAGCGTGGCCTAGTAGCCTTTCTCCCTTTCTCCGTAGGGTCGGCGGGAGATACCGCCGACCCTCATCCCTCCTAAAAGGAGCAAATTGAAAATGGCAGACGAAAAGAGCACCGCCAAAGAGACGACGACCGAGAAGGAAGTCACCACCGAGTCGACCGGCGCCACCGCCGAGCCGCCCAACCAGTCTCAGGCTCAGCCTGACCAGACCAAGGGCGAGGGCGGCCAGGAAGTAGGGGAGCCGATGCCCGCTCATCAGGGCAGCGTGCATTCCGAAGACGCCATCGAGCAGGACGCCAAGGAGTGACGCACCCCAAGCGGCGGGCAGCTCTCGGGCTGCCTCTGCACCCCGCG
>JALZAW010000082.1 GCA_030948155.1 Candidatus Dormiibacterota bacterium
TGCACCTTGAATCGAGTTCGCTGGCGCATCACCTTCTTGTAAAGCGGGTGCGACTTCAGGTCCGCTACCTGAACGATGACTGTCTTCTCCATCCTGTCCGAGACCACTCGCCCGGTGCGGACCTTGCGCAGCGCTCGGCTGCGCTCCGCCGCGTGCTGCCCTGGTTGAACTTCGCTCATCTAGACATCCTCTTGGCGCGCGCGCCTGGTCCGAGTGCGTCGGCCAGCCGACTCGGCAGCCGCCGGTGCTTCGTCCTCGGAGGCCTCGGACTCAGCGACCGGGGACTCCGCCTCCACGGCCTCGGGTGTTTCCAACGGCTGAAGCAGCGCCTCGTCGCCGTTCAGCCGTCGCTGCTGTACCACAGTCAGGATGCGCGCAATGTTCTTGCGAACCCGCCGCACCTGCCGGTTGTTCTCAAGCTGTCCCACAGCCAGCTTGAAGCGCAGCTCGTAGAGCTCCCTGCGCTCGCCGCTGAGGCGGGCGGCCAGCTGTTCTGAGTCCAATTCGGCGAGCTCGGAGGTCCTGATCATTCTCCGCCTCCGGCGTGTGCCAGCTGAGTGGCCTGAGACTCCTCGGCCATGATGAATCGCGTCTTCACCGGCAGCTTCGCTGCCGCCAGGCGCATAGCCTCCTTGGCCGTTTCGGCGTTCACACCGGCCATCTCGAAGAGGACTCGGCCGGGCTTGATCACCGCCACCCAGCCTTCCGGATTGCCCTTGCCGGAGCCCATCCGGGTTTCCGCCGGCTTCTTGGTCACCGGCTTGTCGGGAAAGATCCGGATCCAGATCTGGCCGCCGCGCTTCACGTGGCGGGTCATGGCCCGGCGGGCAGCCTCGATCTGCCGATTCGTCATCCAGCAGGCTTCCTCTGCCTGGAGGGCGAACTGGCCGAAGGCGATTGTCGCACCGCGGGTGGCGACGCCACCCCGCCGGCCCTTGTGCTGCTTGCGGTGTTTTACGCGCTTAGGAAGTAGCATCCGGGTCCGCCTCCTCGCCTGCTGCGGCTTCCGGCCGCTTCCTCTCTTCACCGCCAGCGCCCTTGGTCTTGGGGCCCTTCTTCTCTTGGGCCTTGTCCGCCTCGGGCGTGGGCAGGATGTGCGAGATCGCCGAGGCGACAACGGAGCCGGCCGCCTCGACGGCCGCGGCGACAACCGGGACGCCCGTCTCCTTGTCAGGACCGGCCGGCTTCTCGCCGGCCGCTTGGCCGGCGCTCAACCCGCCGTCGCCTTCCGGGCTGACCTCGGCGGGCGCGGCGGGCATCGCGTGCTCGGAGGCGGCGGCCCCAGCCTGGGCGGGTGTCGCTCTGGGCTGGTCGGCCGCGCGGGCGGGGGGCCTGGGCCTCGTACCCGGCTGGCTGCGCCGCTCAGCCTGGCTGCCGGGCGCGCCTGGTGGTCGGGGCGCTCGATGGCGCTGGCCGGCCCCCGCCCGCTCGCCGGCAACCTGCTCAGCCACGTTGGCGGCAGCGACCTGGGGATCACTCGGGTTCTGGTTGACGGCCGCAGCCTGCAGCGTGCCTGACTGCACGGGCGCTTGAGCCTGGGCCTGAGCCGCGGCGGCCCGCCGGACCTCGATGGCAGCCGCATCCGCCTGGCGGGCCAGGTTCTCAGGCACGAGCTCGACGCCCCGGCGCTTGGGCGCCAGGAGGTCGCGGTAGATCCAGCACTTGACACCGATTACACCGAAAGTGGTTTTGGCTGTGGCGCGGCCGAAGCGGATGTCGGCCCGCAGCGTATGCAGGGGCACCTGACCCTCTCGATCCCATTCCCGGCGCGCCATCTCGCCGCCGCGGAGCCGGCCGCCGAGCGCAATCCGAACGCCCTTGGCGCCGGCGCGCATGGTTCGCATGATCGACTGTTTCATGGCTCGTCGGTGGCTGATCCGGCGTTCGATCTGGAGCGCGATGTTCTCAGCCACCAACTGCGCATCCAGCTCAGGCTGCTTGATCTCCTGAATCGAGATTTTCACCCGGCTCCCGAAGCGTTTCTCCAAGTCATTGCGAAGAGCGTCCACCGACGCTCCGCCCTTGCCGATGACGATGCCCGGCTTGGCGGTGTAGATGGTGACAGCCAACTGGGCATTGGACGAGCGCTCCGTCTCAATCCTCGCCACGCCGGCGTTCTTCAGCCGGCCGGAGATGAACTGGCGCATCGCCAGGTCCTCATGAAGCACCTTGGTGTAATCCTTGTCCGCAACGAACCAGTTGGCTTCCCAGTTCCTGTAGGAACCGAGCCGAAATCCGTTCGGATGGACCTTGTGACCCAATTTAGCTCTCCCCCTCGACTGCCGCTTCAGTTTCCCCCGCTGGCCTCGCAGTGCGGGCGGCCTGCCGGCGGCGCGGCGGTCGGGCCGGCGCAACCTCCGGCCGATCCTCGACGATGGCTGTGATATGGCAGGTGCGCTTGAAGTACTGGTGCGCCATGCCGCGGCTGACCGGTCGGATGCGCTTCATGGTGGGACCCTCGTCGACGATTACCGCCTTCAGCCAGAGCTCAGCCCGATCCAGGTTGTGGTTGTGCTCTGCATTTGCCGCAGCAGACTTGACTGCTTTTGCCACGTCCCGGGCAGCGTGCTTGGGCGAATAGTCGAGCTGTGCCAGCGCCTCGCTGACGCGCAGGCCGCGGACCATGTTGGCGGCGAGCCGAGCCTTGCGGGCGGTGCGCCGAATGTACTTCGAACGAGCGAGAACTTCCATTTGTCTCCTAGCGAACCTTCGAGGCCCGCTCGGTCTTGCCCCCGGTGTGGCTGCGGAAATGCCGGGTTGGCGCGAACTCACCGAGCTTGTGACCCACCATGTTCTCGCTGATGAACACGGGAACGTGCTTGCGACCGTCATGGATGGCCACCGTGTGGCCCACCATCTCCGGGAACACCGTCGATGCCCGCGCCCAGGTGCGGATGACCTTCTTCTCGCGGGACGCGTTCAGCTTGCCGACCTTGGCTTCCAGCTTGGGGTCGATGAAGGGGCCCTTTTTCAGCGAACGAGACATTGATTCCTACTTTCTCTACTTCTTCTCACGACGGCGGATGATGAGCGAGCTGGAAGCCTTCTTCGGCTTCCGGGTGCGGAAACCCAGCGCGGGCTTGCCCCAAGGCGTCTGGGGGTTGCCGCCGGGGCCGGTCTTGCCTTCGCCACCGCCGTGCGGGTGGTCGACAGGGTTCATGGTTGAGCCGCGCACTGCGGGGCGCTTGCCCAGCCAGCGGGAGCGACCCGCCTTGCCGCCGGACTCGTTCTCGTGCTCCAGGTTACCAACCTGACCGAGCGTGGCCGCGCAGCGGACGTGGATGCGACGCAGTTCACCGGAGGGCATGCGCACAACCGCGTAGTCCCCTTCCTTGGCCAGCAGCTGTGCAGAGGTGCCGGCCGAACGGACCAACTGGCCACCCCGGCCGAGCGTCAGCTCGATGTTGTGAATGGTGGACCCGACAGGGATCCGTTGCAGCGGCATGGAGTTGCCGACCCGGACTGGTGCCTCCGACCCGCTCTGGATCTGATCCCCCACCCTGAGTCCCAGCGGGGCCAGGATATAACGCTTCTCCCCGTCCGCATAGTGAATCAGCGCGATGCGCGCTGAGCGATTGGGGTCGTACTCGATGGTTGCCACCTTGCCTGGAACGCCTACCTTGTCGCGGCGGAAGTCGATTCGGCGGTAGCTGCGCCGCCCATCGCCGCCGCGATGCCGCGTGGTGATCTTGCCCTGGTTGTTGCGGCCCGCATTGTTTTTCAGGGGCTCCAGCAGGCTCTTCTCCGGCTCGGCGGCTGTCAACTCCTCGAAGCTAGCGGTCTTCAGAAAGCGGCGGCCAGGACTTGTCGGCTTGTATTGCTTGATGGGCATCAGAGGCTCCCGAACAGGCCTTCGATCTTCTGGCCCGGAGCCAGCGTCACAATCGCCTTCTTCCAATCGGCAGTCCGGCCGGTAAGGCCGCGCCGGCCAGTGCGCCGAACCTTGCCGCGCACGTTCACTGTGTTGACCGCCCGAACCTTCACGCCCTGGTCCTGGTAATGCTCCTCAAGCGCCTTCGCGATCTCGTTCTTGGTCGCGTCAGGCGCCACTCGAAACGTGTAGCGGCCCTCCTGGTAGAGGGTGTATGAGCGCTCGCTCACCAGGGGCCCGAAGAGAACCTCGACTGGGGCTCTCATTCGCTCGCCTCCGCGGCCAGCCAGCCGCGCTTGGGAGCGGGGGGGCTGAAGGTCTGTTCGAGTACGCCCACCGCGTCCTTCGCGATGATCACGCGATCGTGAGTGAACAGGTCGTACAGATTCAGGTTGCTGGCCAGGATGACCTTGGCCCAGGGCAGGTTGCTGGTCGAGCGCGCGACCACCTCGTTGGCGGCGGGCAGCACCAGCAGAGCTGTGTCGTCGACGCCGATCGCATGCAGCAAGCTCACCATCTCGGCAGTCCGCGGCTCCTCCATCACTAAGTTCTCCAGCACCGTCACTTTGCGTTCGCTCGCCTTTACGCTCAGCGCCGAACGAAGAGCGAGCCGGCGCATCTTGCGGGGCATCTTTTCGGCGTAAGAGCGGAGCTCAGGACCGAAAACTGTGCCGCCCCCGACCATCGACGGTTCGCGCGTCGACCCGTGCCGGGCGCGCCCCGTGCCCTTTTGCCGGTAGGGCTTGACGCCGCCGCCCGAAACCTCATCCCTGTGCTTGACCTTGGCCGTGCCCTGCCGGGCGTTGTTACGCTGGCGGAGAAAGGCCTGGTGCATCACCGCCATGTGCGGGACCTGGCCGAAGATCGATTCGGGCAGGTCGAAGCGGCCGGACCGCTCGCCGCCGGCCGTGTAGGTTGGGACCGACAACGGATCCGCCGCCTCGTCCTCCGTGACCCTCTCGACGCCCGCCGACTCAGACTTCGGTACTGGCTTGGCCTGGCTCGGCGCCTTGGCCCCGCTCGAGCCGCGCGGGCCGGTTTTGCGCTTGCCTGGCTCCGGCTCCTCGGCCGCCTTTTCGACGGCTGCGGGCTTGGGCTCGAGCGTTTGCTCCGCAGCAGCCTCGCTCGTTTGCTTCTGCAACTCGTCCTGATCGTCAGCCATCACCTGCCTGCCTTCTGCTTGACGGAGCCACGGATCATGACCAGCGATCCGTAGGCTCCGGGCACAGAGCCGTGAAGCAGCAGCAGGTTCCTGTCGCGATCGACCCTCAAGACTCTCACGCCCTGCACAGTCGTGCGGGCAGCCCCCATGTGGCCTGCCATCTTCACGCCTTTGAACACTCGAGCTGCATCGGTGGCGCCGATCGACCCGGGCTGACGCACATTCATGGAGCCGTGACTCTCGGGCCCTCGCGAGAAACGGTGGCGCTTCACCATGCCCTGAAAGCCCTTGCCCTTGCTTCTGGCAGTGACGTCGACCAGCTCACCCTCGGCGAAGACGTCACAGCGCAGCTCCTCGCCCGCTTGCAGGCCCTCGGCACCGCGCAGCTCGACCACTTGGCGAGCCGGCTCGATCCCTGCGCTCTTGAACACTCCGGCCAATGGCTTGCTCAGCCGGCGCGCCGGGACGGGGCCGAACGCTAGTCGCGCGGCAGCGTAGCCATCCTTCTCTTCGGTGCGCAGATCGAGCACGCGGCAGGGGCCCGCCTCCACCACAGTCACGGCTGATAGCGTCCCGTCGGGGTTGAAGAGCTGGGTCATGCCGAGCTTGCGGCCGAGCAGTCCCTTCGTCACAGGCCCACCTCGCAGAGAGCGCACCGGGGTCCCCGCGAAATCGCCAGATTTCGTGGGGTGGTCACAGCTTGATCTCGATCGAGACGCCTGCCGGCAGGGTGATGTGCATCAGAGCGTCCACCACTCGCGGGTTCGGATCCAGGATGTCCAATATTCGCTTGTGCGTTCGCATCTCGAACTGCTCTCGAGAATCCTTGTCGATAAACGGTGAACGGATCACCGTCATTTTGTTGATCTCCGTCGGCAGAGGGATCGGGCCGGCGATGCGCGCATTGGTACGCCGGGCGGTGTCGACAATCTTGTCGGCCGCCTGGTCCAGGACCTTGTGGTCGTAGGCCTTCAATCGGATGCGTATTTTCTGGGCCACTAGTTGCCTGTAACGGCCGATGGGGCCGTAGCTCGGGGCAGGCGCCCGACCAGGGCGCCGAGGCGCACTTCGGTGGAAAATCCGGGGTCCCCGCGAAGCCGGCGGTTTCGTGGGGTGGAAAGGAGAGGGCGGAACGAGGAGGAGCGGACCTGAGGATCCATGACGACGAAGGGCCCGGCCTCGTGCTTAGGGGGCCCCGCGCAGCGAAGAATGCTGCGCACGCATCGGCGTCCCGAGCCCCGAGATGCGGTCTTATCGGCCGGTACTGGCAACTCGAATGCCGACTCGTCAAAAGAAGCGGAAGCCCACAAGTGTCGGCCAGATCGCGTTGCTTTCACCTGCGAGCTCCCCTACTTATGCCTATCCGCTACTGAAGGACTTCGGTCACGACGCCGGCGCCGACTGTGCGGCCGCCTTCGCGGATGGCGAAGCGCAGGCCCTGCTCGCAGGCGATGGGCGTGATGAGCTCGATGGTCATCTCAACGTTGTCCCCCGGCATGCACATCTCCACGCCCTCGGGCAGCGAGATGGTACCCGTCACGTCGGTGGTCCGCATGTAGAACTGGGGTCTGTAGTTGGAGAAGAATGGCTTGTGCCGGCCGCCCTCCTCCTTGGTCAGGACGTACACGTTCGCTTTGAACTTGGTGTGCGGTGTGATCGAGCCCGGCTTGCCCAGCACCTGGCCGCGCTCCACGTCTTCCCGGCCTATGCCGCGCAGCAGGGCGCCGACGTTGTCGCCCGCCTGGACGGCGTCCATCTGCTTGTGGAAGGTCTCCAGGCCCGTGACCACTGTGGTCCTCGTGGGCCGGATGCCGATGATCTCAACCGGCTCGTTGATCTTCTGCGTGCCGCGCTCCACGCGGCCGGTCACGACGGTGCCCCGGCCCTGGATTGTGAAAACGTCCTCGACAGGCATCAGGAAGGGAAGGTCGTTCTTCCGCTCCGGCTCGGGGATGAAGTTGTCCACCGCGTCCAGCAGTTTGGTGATGCCCTCGGTCGCCTCAGGGTCGCCCTCCAACGCCTTCAGCGCGGAGACCCGCACGATCGGCAGGTCGTCGCCGGGGAATTCGTAGCGGGAGAGCAGTTCGCGGAGGTCGAGCTCGACCAATTCGACGAACTCCTCGTCTTCGACCATGTCGATCTTGTTCAGGGCCACTACCAGCGAGGGGACGTTGACCTGGCGCGCCAGCACAATGTGCTCGCGCGTCTGAGGCATGGCGCCATCGTTGGCGGCCACCACCAGGATGGCTCCGTCCATCTGCGCGGCGCCGGTGATCATGTTCTTGATGTAGTCGGCGTGGCCCGGGCAGTCGACGTGAGCGTAATGGCGCTTCTCGGTCTCGTACTCGACGTGGGTGATGGAGATGGTGATGCCTCGCTGCTTCTCTTCCGGCGCCTTGTCGATCTGATCGAAGGCCTGGAACTGCGCCAGGCCCTTGGCAGCCTGCACCTTCGTGATGGCAGCCGTCAGCGTCGTCTTGCCATGGTCGATGTGACCGATCGTGCCCACGTTCATGTGCGGCTTGGTGCGCTCGAACTTCTTTTTGGCCACTAGAATCCTCCTGCTTCGCTGGACAGCGCCAGACTGAACCTTGCTTCAGAGCCGTTCACTGTCCGGCTCCCTTCTTGCCCACGGCCTCTGCCAGATTGCCGGGCAGCTCCGCGTAATGATCGAACTCCATGGAGTACGCGGCCCGGCCCGAAGTCATGGAACGCAATGCCGTCGCGTAGCCGAACATCTCGGCCAGGGGCACATAAGCCGTCACCGACTGCGAGGTGCCGCGACCCTCCATACCCAGGATATGACCTCTCCGCGAGGAGATGTCACCCATCACGTCCCCCAGGTACTCCTCGGGCATGGTGGCGACGACCTTCATGATCGGCTCCAACAGATAGGCGTCGCCTCGGCGCAGGGCATCCTTGACGCCCATCGAGCCGGCTATTTGGAAGGCCATCTCGCTCGAGTCCACGTTGTGGTAAGAGCCATCCACCAACCGGACCTTCAGGTCCAGCACTGGATAGCCGGCCACCACACCGCTGTTGATCGCCTCCTTGATGCCCTTCTGGACAGCCGGTATGTACTCGCGTGGGATCCGGCCCTGGGTGATTTGATCGAGGAAGACAAAGCCCAAGCCCCGCTCGCCTGGCTCAACCTCCAGCTCCACGTGGCCGAACTGTCCCTTGCCGCCCGACTGGCGCACGAAGCGGCCGGTGCCGTGGGCGGACCTGCGCATAGCTTCCCGGTACGCGACCTGGGGCCTGCCGATGTTGGCGTCCACCTTGAACTCGCGCGTCAGGCGGTCGACGATGATTTCCAGGTGCAGCTCGCCCATGCCTGCGATGATGTTCTGGCCGCTCTCCTCGTCTGTATGGACCCGGAAGGTGGGGTCCTCTTCCGCCAGCTGCTGCAGGGCCAGGCCCAGCTTGTCCTGGTCGACCTTCGTCTTCGGTTCGATTGCCACCGAGATGACGGGGTCCGGGAAGGAGATGGACTCCAGCAGGATCGGCTGGGCCTCGTCGGCCAGGGTATCGCCGGTGGTGGTGCCCTTCAGCCCGACGGCGGCGGCGATGTCGCCAGGGAAGACCTCTTCCACGTCCTCACGCCGCATGGCGTGCATGCGCAGGATCCGGCCGAGCCGCTCCTTGCGACCGGTGGTCACGTTCAGGACGGTCGACCCCGCCCTGAGGCGGCC
>JALZAW010000083.1 GCA_030948155.1 Candidatus Dormiibacterota bacterium
GTGCATTTCTGGCCTGGAACAACCTGGTGGGCGGCCAGGATGAGCTGGTCTTCGACGGCAACAGCGTCATCTTCGCTCCGGATGGCGCGACAGTGGCTCGTGCGGCCAGCTTCGAGGAGGAGCTGCTGATTGCCGACCTCGAGCTGGGCAGCGTGTTCGGTGGCCGCCTGCACGACAGCCGTCTGCGCAAAGAGGCCTCGCAGCCCGCTCATATCGACCTCGCCGTGGAGGAGATAGTGGTGTCGGAGGTGGCGGCTGAGCGCAGTGAACCGCGGCTGCGCCCGCGGCTGGCTCAGCCTCTGGCGGGGGCCGCCGAGGTCTATGCGGCTCTGATCTGCGGGACTCGCGACTACGTGCGCAAGACAGGGGCCTTTCAGAAGGTGCTGCTGGGTCTCTCTGGCGGCATCGATTCCTCACTCACAGCCGCGGTAGCCGCGGATGCCCTGGGGGCAGGGAACGTCACAGGCGTCCTGATGCCCTCTGCATATACCTCGTCTGAAAGCGTGGAGGATGCCGAGGCGCTGGCCCGGAGTCTGGACCTCAAGACCCACTGCCTGCCGATCGATGAGGTGTGCCGCGCCTACGAGGCAACGCTGGCCGACGCCTTCCAGGGTCTCAAGCCTGGCCTGGCCGAGGAGAACATCCAGGCTCGCGTCCGCGGCAACCTGCTGATGGCGCTGTCCAACAAGTTCGGCTGGATGCTGCTCACCACCGGCAACAAGTCCGAAATGGCCACCGGCTACTGCACGCTCTACGGGGACATGGCGGGCGGCTTCGCAGTCCTGAAGGACATTCCCAAGACGCTTGTGTACGAGCTGTGCGAGTACCGCAACTCTCGCGGCGCTGAGGTTATCCCGCGGCGCGTGCTGGACAAACCGCCCTCCGCCGAGCTCCGCGAGGGTCAGAAGGATTCTGACAGCCTGCCTCCATACGAGGAACTGGACCCGATTCTGCAGGCCTATGTGGAGGACGATCGCAGCTTCGAGGAGCTTGTCGCCCAGGGGCACTCGCCGGAAACGGTTCGCCGGGCGATCGCGCTCGTCGACGCGAGCGAGTACAAGAGGCGGCAGGCGGCCCCAGGTATCAAGATCACAGCCCGGGCCTTCGGCCGAGATCGGCGCATGCCGATCACCAACCGCTACCTGCCGGACGCCACGCGCATGGGGGCTGAAGCCGACCCCCAGGCATAATTGACTTCTATCGCCACCTACGAAATGAGGGATATCTGTGCCCGAAAGCTTTGACGTCGCCGTGATTGGCGGCGGTCCGGGAGGCTACGTGGCGGCGATCCGCGCCGCTCAACTCGGGGCCCGGGTGGCTCTGGTCGAAAAGGAGCGGCTCGGCGGCACCTGCCTGGTGAAGGGCTGCATCCCGACCAAGGCCCTCCTGCAGTCGTCCGAGCTGTACCACACGCTGAGCAAGCAGGGCGCCGAATTCGGCGTTATCGCCGACGCCATCCGGTTCGACCTGCCGGCCGCTCAGGCGCGACGCGAAAAGGTGGTCGACGGACTCGTTAACGGAGTCGGCAGCCTTCTCAAAGCAAACGGCGTCACAGTCCTCCGGGGAACTGCCTCACTGGCCAGCGGCGGTAAGTTCAAGGTCGGCGCAGCTGACTATGTGGCCGGCAACGCTGTGATCGCCACTGGCTCGGCCGCGAGCCGCCTGCCAGTCCCCGGCGGCGAACTGACCATCGACTCCGACGGCATCCTGGAGCTTCGCCAGGTGCCGGAGAGCATGACGGTGATCGGCGGCGGCGTGGTGGGCATGGAGTGGGGCGCCCTGTACGCCGCGCTGGGCACCAAAGTAACTGTGATCGAGATGCTGCCGCAGATCCTGCCCTCGGTCGAGGGCGACCTGATAGGGCTCTATCGCAAGCACTTCGAGGGCCTGGGCGGAGCCATTCACACCGAGGCGAAGGTCGAGGCTGTCAAGGAGGGTCGGGGTGGCCTGACAGTCAGCTTCACTGTCGGCGGCGAGAAGCAGCAGACCGACTCCGAAGTGGTGCTCCGGGCGACGGGCCGGGTGCCCTACACCGAGGGCCTGGGCCTCGAGGCAGCCGGCGTGGAGATCGACCGAGGCCGGGTCCAGGTCGACGAGCAGCTGCGCACGTCAGCCGACGGCGTCTGGGCGATCGGCGACGTTATAGGCGGCATCATGCTAGCCCACGTCGCCTCCTACGAGGGCATTTGCGCAGTCGAGAACATAGTCGGCGGTGCCGGTCGCACGCCGGATTACCACGCGGCGCCCAACTGCATCTACACCGATCCTGAGATCGCCCATGTGGGGCTGGGCGAGCAGGAAGCCGGCGAACAGGGCCACCAGGTCAAGGTGGGCAAATTCCCCTTTGCGGCGTCCGCCCGCGCCATGACGCTGGGCCAGACCGAGGGCGCCATCAAGGTGATCCTCGACGCCAAGGACGAAACTGTCTTGGGCGTGCACATGGTGGGCCCCCGAGTGACCGACGTCGTGGCAGAAGCCACCCTGGCCGTGCAGCAGCGGCTCAAGCTGCACGAGCTCGACCTCACCATCCATGCCCACCCGACCCTTGCCGAATCGCTGCTCCAAGCCGCGCTCGCGGCTGATGGGCGCGCCATCGAAATCCCCAATCGACGCCGCCAGGTAGAAGCCGCCGGCGCCGCCAGCACGGAGGAAAGGCCGGTGTCCAGCACTGTGAAGACGACTGAGATGAAGCCAGTGGGCGCCAGCAACGGCGCGTTCCCTGGCCACCACGTGGACCAGACCAGGCTCGAATTAAAGAAACAGAACAAGGCTGAGCTGCTGAAGCTCTACCGGCTGATGTACCTGATCCGCCGCTTTGAAGAAAGGGCGCAGGTGGAGTACACGAGGGCGAAGATTGGCGGCTACTGTCACCTCAACCTGGGCGAGGAGGCGACAGTAGTTGGTGGCATCCTGGCTTTGAAGCCTGACGATTACATCTACACCAGCTATCGTGAGCACGGCCACGCGATCGCCCGCGGCTTGGACCCGAAGGCGGTTATGGCCGAGCTCTTCGGTCGGGAGGGCGGAGTGGCCCACGGCCGCGGCGGCTCCATGCACATCTTCGACTACGACGCCCGCTTCATGGGCGGCTACGGCATAGTGGGCGGCCATCTACCGCTGGCAGTGGGCGCTGCCTTCGCCAGCCGCTACGCCGAGTCGCCCGAGGTCACCTTCTGCATGTTCGGCGATGGAGCTACCAACATCGGCGCCTTTCACGAGTCGCTCAACTTTTCGAAGGTGTTCAAGCTGCCGGTCGTCTGGTTCTGCGTGAACAACCAGTACGGCATGGGCACGGCCGTCGACAGGGCCTCAGCGTTGTCCGAGATCTACCGCAAGGCCTGCGCCTACGACATGGAATCAATTCGGATTGACGGCAACGACGTGCTGGAAGTGCTGCGCAAGACCTCCCAGGTGGTCGAAAAGACGAGGCAGGATCTGGAACCGCGCTTCATCGAGGCAGTCAACTACCGCTTCAAGGGCCACTCGGTGGTCGATCCTGACAAGTACCGCGATGCCGAGGAGAAGGCGCGCTGGAGCAAGAACGACCCGATCGGCCTCTTCGAACACCGTTTGACCTCTGCCAAGATCGCCGCCGAGGAGGACTTGAACCAGGTTCGCGAGGACGTGCAGGAGCAGGTCGACGCCGCCGTCAAGTTCGCCGACGAAAGCCCGAACCCACCGGTGGAAGAGCTGTTCCGCTACCTCTACGCTGACGAATTCGAGACAGTGACAACCAGTGCCTGAGAAGCTTTTCCGCAACGCGCTCAGGGAGGCCCTGGATGAGGAGATGGCTCGCGACGAGGACATCTTCCTCATCGGCGAGGATATCGGCGTCTTCGGCGGCGCCTACCGCGTCACCGAGGGCTTGATCGACAAGTACGGCGCCCGCCGCGTCGTGGACGCGCCCATCGCCGAGGAGGTGATAGCCGGCTGCGCGATCGGCGCCGCGATGAGCGGGCTGAGGCCTGTGGTGGAGATGATGACCATCAACTTCTCACTCCTGGCCTACGACCAGATAGTCAACAACGCTGCCAAAGTGCGCTATATGTTCGGCGGCAAGGTGAGCGTGCCTCTGGTCATCCGCCTCCCGGGTGGCGCTGGTCATCAGCTCTCGTCCCAGCATTCGCACAGCTTCGAGGTGCTCTATGGGCTGATCCCGGGTCTGATAGTGGCGGCGCCGACCACCCCCGAGGACGGCAAGGGGTTGCTGAAGTCGGCCATCCGAACCAACAACCCGGTCATGTTCCTGGAGAGCATGAGCCTTTACAACCTTCGCGGCGAAGTACCCGACGGTGACTACACGACGCCCCTGGGCAAGGCGGCGGTTCGCCGAAGAGGCTCGGATCTCACGATCATCGGGGTATCCCGGCAATCGGTCCTGGCGACCCTGGCCGGGCAGAAGCTGGAGGAGGAGGATCTGGACGCCGACGTGATCGACCTGCGCAGCATCCGGCCGATCGACTGGGCGACGATCATCGAGTCCGTGAAGCGAACGTCTCGCTGCCTCGTGGTCGAGGAGGGCTGGCCCACCTATGGGGTCGGGGCGGAGATCGCCGCCGGCATCCAGGAGCGCTGCTTCGACTACCTGGACGCACCTGTCCGCCGGCTGGGCGGCGCCGAGGTTCCCATGCCCTACAACAAGGGCCTGGAGAAAGCGTCGATCCCCAATGTCGACGACATAATGCGCCACGCCCTGCTCACAGTCGGCAAACAGTCCGCCGCCGTCTAGGGAGAGAACCCATGTCGGAAGTCAACATGCCCAAGCTCTCCGACACGATGGAGGAGGGCACCGTGCTGGAGTGGAAGCAGCAAGACGGCGCGGAGGTGAAGAAGGGCGAGGTTCTCGCCGAGATCGAGTCCGACAAGGCCAGCTTCGAGATCGAGGCGGAGGCGGACGGCGTTCTCCACATAGCGGTCCAGAAAGGCCAGGCGGTCCCGGTCGGTGAGAAGATCGCCAGCATCGGCGGTGAGCCGGCAGCCGCCCCAGCGAAGCCTGAGGAGAAGGCTGCTGCCACTTCCGCAGCGGAAGATCGCGGCGAAGGGCAGGGCGGCGGCGCGGACGGCACCGAGCATGAGGTGGCGGCGAGTGAACAGGAGCCGGGCCCTGATCAGGCTGAGGCCCCGGCCGAAGAACCGCAGGAAGAGCCCAAGCCTGAAGCTGGCAGCCAGCCTGAGGCGGCTTCGGCGGAGCCGAGCGAGGCGCAGCCGGCCGCGGCCGATCGCCCCGCGGCGGCAGCAAGCGCGAGTGGTGCGAAGGCCTCCCCTCTTGCCCGCCGGCTCGCATCCGAAATGGGTGTTGACCTCGGCTCAGTCCAGGGCAGTGGCCCTGAGGGCCGGATCGTCAAGGAAGATGTGGTGGCGGCGGCCCAGCAAAGCGGAAGGTCGCAGCGTCGCCCGGCCGCCGCGGCCCCATCCCGGTCCGCAGCTCAGTCCCGCCGCCCGGTCCAGGGCAGCGAGACTGTGGAGCCGAATCGCATGCAGGCGACCATCGCCAGGCGGATGGCGCAGTCAAAGACCACTGTCCCCCACTTCTACGTAACCGTCGAAGCGGAGGTCGATGAAGCTGTCCGCCTTCGGGAGCAGTTGAAGAGCTCTTATCCCGGCGCCGAGAAGGTAACGATGACGGATCTCTTGACACGCGCCTGCGCCATGGTTCTGACCCGCTTTCCTGAGGTGAACAGCTCCTGGGTCGAGGGCAGGTTCGAACGCAAGCGCGGCGTCAGCATCGGGCTCGCGGTGCCGCCCAGTGAGGGCCTGGGCCTCCTGGTACCTGTGGTGCACGACGTTGATCGGAAGGATCTGGTTCAGATCTCGATCGAGACGCGGCAGGTGATCGAGCGGGCGCGCTCGGGCAAGCCCGGTGCTGGCGACTTGGAGGGAGGCAGCTTCAGCATCTCCAACCTCGGCATGTACGGCGTGGATGAGTTCTCTGCCATCATCAACCCCCCCGAGTCGGCCATCCTGGCGGTCGGCGCGATCAAGGATGTCGCGCTGGTCAGAAATGGGCAGCTCTTTGCCGGCAAGGTGATGCGCATGACGCTGTCGGTCGACCATCGGGTCTTCTACGGCGCCACCGCCGCTCAGTTCATGGCGGAGCTGAAGCGCCTGCTCGAGAACCCGATCAGCCTAGTCCTCCCGCCCGAAGAGTAGAGCCCTGGCACCGCCCAGCGCCGGCAGCGCTGATCTTGCTGGCCGGCCCGCTCGGGGCAGTTGCCAGTGACCCCTGCCGAGGAACTGGAGCGACTACTCTTCGGTGGCTTGCGGCCTGCCGAGCCCGAGCTGGACGAGCTCACAGCCTCGGTGCCGGGCGGAGCGGCGGCGGCGCTGGCGCGGATGCGCAAGGTTTTGGAGCCGGTTCTGCGCCATTCAAGTGGGGTCTGGCCAGCCCTCTACGAGTGGCCGGCCGAGCTGCCTCAATGGTTCCTCGGTCACTGCGTGGATGATGCGTTGCTGCGCGACTGCGTGCTCGACCGCTGGTCGCTGCGCGGCTGGCTCTACTGGCTGGAGCCGGAGCGGCGCAAGTGGCGCTGGGCAGGGGCCGGCGCCGGCACCGACGAGCTCCGGATCCAGCTTCAGGTGCTGGAGCGGCCCTATCTGCGAGGAGCACTCGAATGGCTGTTGAAAGTGGCCTCCGCCTGATGCCCTCAGCCTGAGGGCGGCCTGACCGCCTGGTTGACCAGCGGCGCCTGGCGGGTGGCGAGAGCACGAGGCACTGCAGGCGGCGGGGGCGAGGGCAAGGTCAGCGTGAGCGTGAGCTGCCCATCGTCAGCCAGTTCACTGCTGAGGTCGCCGCCTTGGACGCGCGCCAGCTCGCGGGAGATGGCCAGCCCCAGGCCGACACCACCGGCGGCCGAGGCACGAGAGGGATCTGCCCGGTAGAAACGCTCGAACATGCGGGCTGGATCAGGCCGGTGAGGGCCCACGCGGTTGTTCACGGCAACTGTCACGAGGCCGGGGGACCAGCCGGCCCGCACCCGCACGGCCGTCCCGGCAGGCGCGTACTTCACAGCGTTGTCGAGGAGGTTGTCAAAGATCTGGTGCAGACGTTCGGGATCGGCCAGCGCCGGCGGCAGGTCTCCCGGCAAGCTCAGCTCCAGGGTCAGTTCCCGCTCGTGGGCGCGCTGCCTGACCAGCTCGATCTCCTGCTGCAGCTGGCCGGCCAGGTCGACGGCCGTCGTCTGCAGCGACATCTGCCGGGACTCAGCACGAGCCAGATCCAGCAGCTCCTGGGAGAGGCGCAGGACCCGCTGCGCCTCCTCGTGCAGGATGGCCGCCGCGCGTTGTTTGTCCCGCTCGCTCGAAAGGCTGCCATCCGTCAGTGCCTGGCTGAAACCGATCAGGCTCGTGAGCGGCGTCTTCAGCTCATGCGACACGTTGGCCAGAAAGTCTCGCTGCAGAGCACGCGATCGCTCCACTGCCTCGGCCATCCGGTTGAAGGAGCGGCCGAGCAGGCCTATCTCGTCCCGACCCGCGACATCGACCCGGCGCCCGTAGTCGCCGGCAGTTATCGCTTCTGCTCCGGCCTGCAGCTCGCGCAACGGTCGGGTGAACATGCGTCCCAGCAGCACTGTCGCCAGCAGGGCTACCAGCAGCCCGACCGCGCCGGCCAGCAGGAGCCGGGGCAGGAGCTGCTGCGTCGTCTGGGCGGTGACGTCCTCGGTCGGCCGGACCAGCAGGATCCAGGTGGCGAAGCGGTTCTGCGTCTGAGCCGCCACCAGCAGGTAACTGCGATCGGAGAGCTTGACGGTCCCTTCGCGCACGCGCTGTCCGGCGACAACGGTTTCCGCGCCCAGCGGGATCTTCTCGCCGGCGCCGAGCTGCGACTGGCTGTCATAGATCACGTAGGGTTCGCCCATCGGCCGCCGCGCCGCATTCCGCACCTGGTCCAGCAGCACCAGCCGGGCACCATCGAGATTGAGCGATGCGAACCTGGCGTTCACCACGGCGGCGAACTCGTCCTCGCTTCCGACTGTCTGGATGCACCTGTTGCTGACCCGGCTGACGCAGTCGAGGCCGACTATCTGGGGCCGGATGAGGAGCGCATTCTTCGCCAGCTGGTCCTTGGCCGTCTGCTCCTCGAGCCGGCTCACAAATGCCCACGTGAGTCCACCGCTCAGGATCAGGCTCACCGCCACGATGCCCACCGCTGCCAGCAGCAGGCGAAGCCGCAAGCTCAGGGTCGACTCACTCTGTCAGCTCCAGCTTGTAACCGACTCCCCACACCGTCTGGATGGCCGGCTCCCGAATGCCGACGGCAGTCAACTTCTCGCGCACCTGCTGAACGTGAACGTCAACTGTGCGGGTGTAGCCGGGAAAGTCATACCCCCAGACTCGTTCCAGCAGCTCGTTTCGGGGAAAGACACGACCGGGATGGCGGGCCAGCAGCGCCAGCAGATCGAACTCCTTGGGGCGCAGCTGAAGGCGGGCAGCCTCGCAGCGAACCTCGTGGCGCTCCAGGTCCACCTCCAAGCCGCCGGCGCGGATGACCTTGGCCTGATCGGGCTCCAGCCGCGCCCGGCGCACCAGTGCTTTCGCCCGCGCCACCAGTTCCTGCGGGTGGAA
This sequence comes from Candidatus Dormiibacterota bacterium, assembly GCA_030948155.1. Taxonomy (GTDB): domain Bacteria; phylum Chloroflexota; class Dormibacteria; order Dormibacterales; family Dormibacteraceae; genus Dormiibacter. The sequence goes on from JALZAW010000083.1 coordinate 8,563, forward strand.
TGGCTTGGTCAGGTAGTCATCCGCGCCGACCTCCAGGCCCACCACCTTGTCGGTGATGTCGTCCCTGGCCGTGAGCATGATGATCGGGATCTGGCTTTGCCGCCTGATCTCCTTGCAGATCGTCAGCCCGTCGACGTTGGGCAGCATGAGGTCGAGCACCAC
>JALZAW010000554.1 GCA_030948155.1 Candidatus Dormiibacterota bacterium
GTACGGTCCCCGCTCGAGCGTGGCCGACGACAGCCAGCGCCAGGTCATCACCCAGTACGACATGAAGGCGGTCGGTGAGATCGGGCTCTTGAAGATGGACTTCCTGGGGCTTTTGAACCTGGACATCATCAGCACCTGCCTTCGCCTTTTGGAGGAGCAGCGCGGGCTGAAGCTCGACTTTGAGCAGATCGGCCTGGAGGACGCCAAGACCTATGAATTGATCGCCGCCGCCGACACGGGTGGCGTGTTCCAGCTGGACGGCGCCGGCATGCGGCGGATGCTGCAGGAGATGCGGCCGCAGTCCTTCGCCGATCTCACGGCGGCCGTCGCCCTCTTCCGGCCGGGACCCATGCAGAACATTCCCGCCTACGTCGCCCGCAAGCAGGGGCGGGAGCCGATCGAGTACATGCACGACCGTCTGGAGGGCATCCTGCGCGACACCTATGGCGTGATGATCTACCAGGAGCAGGTGATGATGGCCGCTCGCGAGCTGGCTGGTTACACGCTCTCGGAAGCGGATCTCCTGCGGGCCGCGATGGGCAAGAAGGACAAGGTTAGGATGGCGCTGCAGCGCGAGAAGTTCATCGCCGGCTGCGGCGAGAACGGCATCTCGCAGGGCAAGGCGATCGAGCTCTTCGACGCGATCGCCAAGTTCGCCGAGTACGGCTTCAACAAATCCCACTCAGCTGCCTACGCGGTGATCAGCTTTCGAACCGCCTACCTGAAGGCCAATTACCCGATCGAGTACATGACGGCGCTTCTGATCCATCAGCAGGGCAGCGCGGACAAGGTGGCGACCACCATCGTCGACTGCAAGAAGCGCGCGATCGAGGTCCTGCCGCCGGAGGTGAATGAGTCTGGGATCGACTTCTCGATCAACGACAGCAGCATTCGCTTCGGGCTGGCCGCGATCAGGAACGTCGGCCGCGGTGCGGTGGAGCAGATAATCGCGCAGCGCTTGGCCGGCGGTGCTTTCAGCTCGCTGGATGATTTCTGTGAGCGCCTGGCGGGGACGCAGGAGCTGAATTCGCGGGCGCTGGAGTCGCTGATCGCCTGCGGGGCGTGCGACGCGCTCGGCGAACGCAGCCAGCTGCTCATGTCCATGGAACGGGCGCGTCAGCGGGCGGAGCAGGCGAGGCGCGATCGAGAGTCCGGCCAGACATCGCTCTTCGGGCTGGTCGACGCTCCCATCGAGCAGCCCATCGACTACGGTCTGCAGCAGGTGCCGCCCATGAGCGGAGAGGAGAAGCTGCGGCTGGAGAAGGAGCTGCTCGGCCTCTACCTGTCGGATCATCCGCTGAACCGAATCGAGACTGAGCTGGCCAAGCTGACGGACACGCAGGCCGCGCAGGTCACGAGCGAGATCAGCCAAACTGAGGTGCGGGTGGGCGGTCTGATTCGCCAGATCCGCCGCGTTGTCACCAGGCGCGGCCAGATCATGGCGTATGCGGAGCTGGAGGACTTGACAGGCAGCATCGACGTGACACTCTTTCCTCGCTCCTACGAGGAGTACAGGCACCTCTTCGAGCCGGACCGGGTGCTGGTCGTGCAGGGAACCGTGGAACTGGCGCGCGGCGGTGGGGCGCCAGCGCCGACGCTTGGCGGGACGGAGGAGCTGGTCGCTGAGGAGGAGACGGAGCGGGCTGCAGTGATCGCAGACTTCGTCTGGGCCTGGGACGACCCAGAGTGCGTGCCAGTGGCGCGTCAGCAGAAGGCGGTGGTCAAGGTGCCGGCGGGAACCGCTCCTGACCTGATGAAACGGCTGGTACCTGTCTTTGGCCGGCACCCAGGCGGTGATCCGGTGGTCCTCAACATCGAGGTGGATGCGAAGCTGGTGGAAGTTAGCCTGGGCGAGCACTTCCGGGTCACGGCGGGACCGGCTCTGAAGACGGAGCTGGACGAGTGCTTCGGCCAGGAGGTGACCAGCTTTGAGATGGTGAGGGGGAAGAAGAGCCGGGAGGGGCGCCAGCCGAGCGGGCCGGGGAACGGGAACGGACAGGGGAGCGCGAGCGGCAATGGAAGCTTCGATGTCGGCTTCTGAGTCACAGGAGCAGACGGGCGGTTACGTGCTGATCAAGGCGCTGGAGGACGGTGTGGTGATCATGGGCCTGACCCGAGGACGCGATACACGCTCCCATCACTCAGAGCGGCTCGACCGCGGCGAGGTATTGATCGCCCAGTTCACCTCGACGACTGCCGCCATCAAGATCCGCGGCAAGGCGGAGATCCACACTGCCGTGGGCACTGTGGAGAGCAGCTAGCCCTGCGGGCAGTCAGCCTGACCAGCGGCTAGAATCGGCGAGC